>CAJXYJ010000089.1 GCA_913063255.1 uncultured Flavobacteriales bacterium
TATAGCCATAAGCTAATTTTATTCTTGTGAATAGGTAAAAATAGAAAAGCTTTTCCGAAGAAAAGCTTTTTATTTCTTTTATTTTAAATTATTAGTCGGTCATAAACTCTTCAATAGGAGTACAGGTACAAATTAAATTTCTATCCCCATAGGCGTCATCTACTCTTCTAACTGTCGGCCAAAACTTGTTTTCGGACACATATGGTAAAGGGAATGCAGCTTGCTTTCTAGAATATGGAAAGTCCCAAGTGTCATTGGTTACCATAGCTTGTGTATGTGGCGAATTTTTTAAAGCATTATTAGGTTCTTCTAATGTAGCATTGTCTATTTCCTTTCTAATAGATATCATCGCATCACAAAAACGGTCTAACTCTTCTAGACTTTCACTTTCCGTTGGTTCTATCATTAAGGTCCCAGCAACTGGGAAAGAAACTGTTGGTGCATGAAAACCGTAGTCCATTAAACGTTTTGCAATATCGGTAACTTCAATTCCATTAGCTTTAAATGGACGACAATCTACAATCATTTCGTGGGCAGCACGCCCTCTTTCTCCAGAATATAACACATCGTAAGAACCGTGTAATCTTTCTTTAATATAGTTAGCATTTAATATAGCATGATGCGTAGAATCTTTTAATCCTTTCTCTCCAAGCATACAGATATAAGCATAAGAAATCAAACAAACTAATGAAGATCCCCAAGGTGCTGCCGAAATTGCAGTTATTGCTTTATCTCCTCCTGTATCTATTACTGGATTACTTGGTAAAAAGGGTGCCAATTGTTTAGCTACACAAATTGGTCCTACTCCTGGACCACCTCCTCCGTGAGGAATTGCAAATGTTTTATGTAAATTTAAATGACATACATCTGCGCCAATAGCTCCAGGGTTTGTTAAGGCAACTTGTGCATTCATATTTGCACCATCCATATAAACTTGTCCTCCGTTTTCGTGGATAATGCTAGTGATTTCTTTTATGGAAGCTTCATAAACTCCATGTGTAGATGGGTAAGTCACCATTAATGCAGAAAGATTGTCTTTATGTAAAATTGCTTTTTCCCGAAGATCTTCCACGTCTATATTTCCTTCTTCTGTAGCCTTAGTAACAACTACTTTCATTCCAGCCATTACTGCACTTGCTGGATTTGTACCGTGAGCAGAGGATGGAATTAGGCAGATGTTTCTGTGATTATCTCCTCTAGATTCATGATAAGCTTTTATCACCATTAACCCTGCGAATTCTCCTTGTGCACCAGAATTGGGTTGAAGAGAGGTTGCTGCAAAACCCGTAATTTCTGTAAGTTGATCTTCAAGATTTGAAAGCATTTCTTGATATCCAGCAGCTTGATCTATTGGAACAAATGGATGAATCCCTCCCCATTGTGGATTACTTAATGGAAGCATTTCTGAAGCAGCATTCAACTTCATGGTACAAGACCCTAATGAAATCATTGAATGGTTTAGCGATAAATCTTTCCGTTCTAATTTTTTAATATAACGCATCATTTCTGTTTCAGAATGGTACGAATTGAAAACATCATCGGTTAAGAAATCTGTTTTTCTTTTTAGTTCAGAAGGAATTGCGGAAGAATTTACAAAGGAGTCAACTTTATAATCATCTTTGTTTTCAGCTTCAGCAAATACAGCTAGTATTGCATTTAAGTCTTTTAAAGAGGTAGTTTCATTTATAGATATGCTAATGTTGTTTTCATCTGCATAGTAAAAGTTAATGTTGTGTTTTTCAGCAATAGGCTTGATATTTGCTGCATCTGCACGAACTAAAATAGTATCGAAAAAAGAAGTATTGTATTGAGAAAAACCTATTTTTTCCAAGGCATAAACTAGGGTAGCAGTAGTGCTATGGATTTTGTTGGCTATGTGTTTTAATCCTTCAGGTCCGTGATAAACTGCATACATTCCAGCCATTACTGCTAATAAAACTTGAGCAGTACAAATATTTGAAGTAGCTCTATCTCGTTTAATATGCTGCTCTCTAGTTTGAAGGGCCATTCTATAAGACATGTTGTTGTCCATGTCTTTGGTTACACCAATAATTCTTCCAGGAATGCTACGTTTATATGCTTCTCTTGTAGCAAAATATCCAGCATGTGGCCCGCCATATCCTAATGGTATTCCAAAACGTTGTGTAGTTCCAACAACTACGTCTACTCCAAAATTTCCTGGAGATTCTAATAGTACTAAACTTAAAATATCTGCTGCAACAGCAACTTTAATTTGTGCTGCTTGTGCTTTTTCAACAAAAGATTTGTAATTAAAAACTTCACCAAATTTACCTGGATATTGTAATAATGTTCCAAAGTATTCTGTTGAAAAATCAAAATCTTTATGGTTTCCAATAACTAATTCAATCCCTAAAGGAATAGATCGGGTTTGCAGTAAAGAAATAGTTTGAGGCAATACCTCTTCAGAAACAAAAAACTTGTGAACCTTATTTTTCTTTTGTGTACGATCTCTTAATGCATATAATAATGCCATTGCTTCGGCTGCTGCTGTCGATTCATCTAA
This sequence comes from uncultured Flavobacteriales bacterium, assembly GCA_913063255.1. Classification (GTDB taxonomy): domain Bacteria; phylum Bacteroidota; class Bacteroidia; order Flavobacteriales; family Flavobacteriaceae; genus Marifrigoribacter. The sequence goes on from CAJXYJ010000089.1 coordinate 2,525, forward strand.
AAGCGATGCATTGGCAAGATCCATTCCAGTTAAATCGCAAACCATGGTTTGAAAATTAATCAAAGCTTCTAATCTTCCCTGTGCAATTTCTGCTTGATAAGGAGTATAAGCTGTATACCAACCTGGATTTTCTAAAATATTTCGTTGAATCACAGGAGGCATAAATGTATTATGATATCCTAAACCAATATAAGTTTTATAAAGCTTGTTTTTTGAAGCTAACTCACTATTGTGTTCTTGGTATTCCTGCTCACTCATAGCTGGTTGTAGTGATAGTTTATTTTTCAACAAAATATCATCGGGTATTGTTTGCTTTATTAGATCTGCAATAGAGTCAACACCAATAGTTTTAAGCATTTTATTAAGGTCATTTTTTCTTGGACCTATATGTCTTTGAGCGAAAGAATCTGTATTCATTTTCCGAGGTTAAAATTTGAAACGCGAATTTACGATTTTTCATCAATTATGTAGTTTTTTAAATAAAAACAAGTAGATTTTTAACGATTAATTAAGAATGCTTTTTCTTTATGTATTTTTGTTTAGTGAAGATTTTAAAAAACCTTTTCGATTTTTATATTGATAGCAGTATTCATGTTGCTTTAGCAGCATGTGGGTTTGTAGGAGTTTCTATTTTAGAATTCGATATATCCATCACAGATGAATTATTGGGTTTCCTTTTTTTTGGTGCAATTACAGGATATAATTTTGTAAAATACGCTGAAATAGCAAGGCTTAAACATAGGAGTCTTAATTTATCATTAAGAAAAATTCAGATATTTTCTTTCTTTTGTTTTTTAGCTTTGGTTTACTATTTGTTTCAGCTTCCATTTAAAACTTTAGTGGTTACTGGAGGTTTTGCTGCACTTACATTTTTTTATGCCATCCCTTTTTTGAGTTTTAAAAAATTACGTGCCCTAGTTGGGATGAAAATAATTATTGTTGCGATTGTTTGGGCAGGAGTTACCCTTATTATTCCTTTAGTAAATGAAAATGTAACTTTAACAAATGGTATTTGGATTGGTTTTTTTCAACGTATTTTATTTGTGCTGGTATTAACGCTTCCCTTTGAAATTAGAGATTTAAAGTATGACGAATTGGCTTTAGGTACTTTACCTCAAAAGGTTGGTATGAAATCAACAAAAATTATAGGAATCCTATTGTTGCTTTTAATTTTACTTATTGAATTTTTAAAGCCAGAAATCGATTGGGTTTATACCATTAGCTTAATGCTAATTTGTGGAATAATGGCTGTGTTTCTTTATTTTTCAGAAAAAGAGCAGTCTAAATATTTTGCTTCCTTTTGGGCGGAAAGTATTCCTATACTTTGGTTTGTAATATTAATGTTATTAAAGCTTATTTAGACATTTCTTGATGTAATGTCTCTTTTAAATCACTCTTATCTTCTTTAGAAATTGTTTGTAAATCAGATGTTTTCAAAGCATCTGAAAGCTTATTATTTCTAACAGAATATTTTCTACATGCCCTACAATAAATAAGATGTAGGGTTAATTTTACTCTTTCTAAAAAAGAAGCTTCTTTGTATTGATTCTTGTCACAGACGTGATTTGCATTTTCACATTTCATATTATAACCAATTTTTTTCTAAACATTCTGCCATGGCTTTTCTTGCTCGGTGTATTATTACCCACAAGTTAGACGCGGTAATATTATATTCATTACAAATAGCTTCGGTATCAAAACCATCTATAGTTTTCATTTTAAATATAGTAGCTTGTTTTTCACTTAATGTATCTAAACAGCTAAAGATTGCTTGGCCTAATTCTTCATTCTCAATTTCATCCTCTGCAGTTTTACCAAAAGGGTCACTAACTCGTTCTTCTAGCCAATCTCCTTCAGATTCATCATCTTTATAGGTAATACGTACTTCTGCCTTTCCTTTGTTTGAATTAATCTTCCGGTAATGATCTATAATTTTTCTCTTTAAAATAGATATTAGCCAAGTACGTTCACTAGCCTCTCCTTTAAAATTATCTTTAGATTTTAAACCAGCCAAAAAAGTTTCAGAAATTAAATCCTTTGCTATTTCACTGTTATTAACTCGTGAAATAGTGAAGTTGAATAAATAATCTGAATATTTATCTACCCAAGTTTCAGGATATAGTTGATGAATTGGCATGGTAACTTTTTCACAAAAATAGAAAAGATTTTCAGATATTTCAGATATATTTTATACTCTATTGTTACTGAATTAATTAAAAAGTTTGTTTTGGAGGAAGTTCAATAATTATGTATTATTTTTAAAGAAAAATTTTACTATGAAAAAACTACACTTAATTACACTTGTAGTATTACTATTATCCTTTAATAGTTTTGCTCAAGAAACCAAAAGCATTTATGCTACCATGTCATTATCTGATGCCTTAGAACTTAAAAAGGATTTACCAGATGAGGTTGAAATTTTAGAGAAAAGAAGAAATGAAGCGGCTGTTTACTTTACAGATCATGCAGGACATTATTTGCATGATAAAGTTTTAGTTCACGGGCCTGGATATATTTTTAAAAATTCAGAAGAGGACGCAATAGCAGCTTTATATAAAGAAGCAAAAGAAATTCCTGCTAATAAAATGGCTTTTACTATTACGGAAGATGTATTGGTAAATGCAGCTTTAGATTTAGTTAATACTCAAAATATTGAAGACCATATTTTAGAATTAGAAGGTTATGGTACCCGATACCATGCTTTTCCTATTGCAATAGATGTTGCAAATGATCTTAAAGATAAATGGGAAGCAATGGCTTCTCTTTATGGAAGAACCGATGTAAGTGTGAGGTTGTATAATCACACAAATACCAATATGCCTTCAGTAATTATGACCATAGAAGGTGATGTTACACCAGATGAATTTGTTATTGTTGGTGGACATTTAGATTCTACATCATGGGATGATAATGATGCTCCAGGAGCCGATGATGATGCTTCAGGAATTGCAACTATGACAGAATCTGTTAGGGCTTTATTCGAATTAGGATTTGTTCCAAATAGAACTATTGAAGTAATGGCTTATGCTGCTGAAGAGGTTGGACTTGTTGGATCTGCAGAGATTGCTGAAGAATACGCGGATAATAATGTTGATGTTATTTCTGTAGTACAGTTTGATATGACAAATTATAATGGTTCTGCAATAGATGTTTCTTTTATTTCAGATTATACTAATGGCACTCTTAATTCCTTTTTAATGGAATTAATAGATCATTATAATTCCGATGGAGTTCACACAATAACGTATGGTACTTCTTTATGTAACTATGGTTGTTCTGATCATGCAAGTTGGACAAGTGAAGGGTATATGGCAGCATTTCCTTTTGAAGCTAATTTTGGGCAACACAATAGTAATATTCATTCGCCTGATGATACCTTTAGTGTTTCAGGGACAGCAGATCATGCTGCTAAGTTTTCAAAATTATGCGCAGAATATTTGATAGAATCTGCTAAAAGTAATGTTTTGTCTGTAGACGATATTTTGGTTAACGCAGTTGCTGTTTTTACACAGAATGGTCAACTTATCTATAATTTAGAAGCTGCTAGTAGAGACTTTACTTCCATTATTCTTTACGATATCCAAGGCAAAAAAGTATTAGAAGCTCCAATTATTTCAAAAACTGGAAATGTTTCTACACAATCCTTTAGTAAGGGAGTGTATGTAGCAACTTTTGTAGTTGATAGTGAAACTTCCGTTTCGAAAAAGGTTATAATTAAATAAGTTTAGAAGAATAAATTTATAAAATTAAATGTCGAAAATACTTGAATTCAATTTAAGTATTTTCGACATTTTTTATTTTAATAATCCAGCTCTTTTTAATAAAGCTTCAGGCTTGGGTTTTTGACCTCTAAATTTTATGTAAAGCTCCATGGGGTCTTGCGTTCCTCCTTGTGAAAGGATATTATTTTTAAATTTAACAGCAACATTTTTATTAAAAATCCCTTCCTCTTTAAAATATGCAAATGCATCTGCATCTAGCACTTCTGCCCATTTATAACTGTAATAACCCGAAGAATATCCTCCTTGAAAAATATGAGAAAAGGCAGTACTCATACAGTTTTCTTGAACATCTGGATATAATTGTGTGTTTAAAAACGCCTTCTTTTCGAAATCTTTCACCTGATTAATTTCTGAAGGATCTTTACCATGCCATTCCATATCTAGCAGTCCAAAACTTAATTGTCTAAGGGTTTGCATTCCTTCGTGAAAAGTTGCTGAAGCTTTTATTTTATCTATAAGTTCCATTGGGATTACCGCTCCAGTTTCAAAATGAGTTGCAAAGAGCTCTAAAGCTTCTTTTTCATAACACCAATTCTCTAACACTTGACTTGGTAATTCTACAAAGTCCCAAGAAACACTTGTGCCCGAAAGACCTTTATATGTTGTGTTTGCAAGAATTCCGTGAAGAGCGTGACCAAACTCATGAAACAATGTGGTTACTTCATTAAACGTGAGTAATGAAGGTTTGCTCTTTGTTGGCTTTGTAAAATTGCAAACATTAGAAATATGTGGTCGATCATTGATTCCGTCTTTAATTTGTTGAGATTTAAATGAAGTCATCCAAGCACCACCACGTTTTCCAGCTCTAGGATGAAAGTCAGCATAAAAAATAGCAACCAATGTATTATTGGTATCCGTTACTCGATAAGTCTTTACCTCTTCGTGGTATTTGTCGATATTAAAGACTTCTTCGAATTCTAAATCATATAATTTATTTGCAATGGTAAAAACCCCTTCAATTACATTTTCAAGTTTAAAATAAGGTTTTAATTGTTCATCATCTAGATCGAAAAGTTTCTTTTTTAATTTTTCTGAATAATAAGCGCCATCCCATTTTTCAAGTTGATCAATGTTATCTAACTCTTTTGCGAAAACTTCTAATTCATGGAATTCTTTTTTTGCAGCAGGTTGGGCTTTTTCTAATAATTCATTTAAAAAATCAATTACTTTTTTTGGAGATTTTGCCATTCTCTCTTCCAAAACAAAATGGGCGTGGGTTTTATACCCTAATAATTGTGCGCGTTTAAATCGAAGATTGACAATTTCTATGACATTATTTTGATTATTGAATTCATTTTCTTGAAATGCTCTTGCGCCAAATGCTATAGCTAATACTTTTCTTAGTTCTCTATTATCTGCATAGGTGATAAAAGGAACATAGCTAGGGTAATCTAGAGTAAATACCCATCCTTCTTTTCCTTTTTCTTTGGCAGTTTGTAAAGCCATTTCTTTAACTCCTTCTGGTAAACCAGATAAACCTTCTTCGTTTGTGATTTGAAGTTCGTATGCATTGGTTTCTGCCAATACGTTTTCGCCAAACTTTAGTTTAAGTTTAGAAAGAGAGGAATCAATTTCACGAAGTGTTTCTTTATCATCAGCAGAAAGGTTCGCTCCATTTCTAGAAAAACCTTTGTATTGTTTTTCAAGTAGTGTTTTTTGTTCTGTAGTTAAAGTAAGCGATTCTTTATGGTCAAAAACTTGTTTTACTCTTTTAAATAATTTTTCATTTAATAGTAAATCATTATTAAAATCGGACAATAGCGGGGAAATTTCCTGAGCAATTTTCTGAATCTCGTCGTTGGTTTCTGCACTATTCAGGTTAAAAAACACGCTTGTTGCTCTATCCAATTCTTGACCAGTATATTCTAAAGCTTCAACTGTGTTTTTAAAAGTAGGTAATTCAGAATTATTAGCAATGCTGTCAATTTCAGACTTTGTGTCCTTAATTAATTGTTGAATTGCTGGTAAAAAATGCTCGTTTTTTATTTTTGAAAAAGGGGCGGTGTTAAAAGACTTAAGTAATGGGTTGTTCATGTAATTTTTAGTTTTTTGTCTGGTCGAGCGCAGTCGAGACCTCCTTGTTAGTTGGCTTAAAATCTGAATGTGTAAAGTTTCTACATTCAGCTAATATTTGTAACATATCATAATCCTTATTTGCTAAGGCTAGTTTTTTCTTTGCGCTCCAATTTTTTATTTTCTTTTCAATGTAGATAGCTTGCTTAACATCATTAAACTCTTGATGAAAAATTAATTCAAGAGGTCTTCTCTTGTAAGTAAAACATTGTTTGTTTAATCCTAATTGATGTTCGTCAAATCGTCGAGTGATATTATTAGTAAATCCTGTATATAATAGATTGTCTGCGCATTTTAAGATATAAACGTAATAAGATTTCATACTACTTTTCTTTCATAATGAGGTCTCGACTGCGCTCGACCAGACAGCAATTTTATTTTTTTAAACCCTTAGCTCCTTCCTCCACTTTTATCTTCAATCCTTCTTTGTAAGCTAAAATTTTATCCAAAACACATTTATCTGCAACGCCTATAATTTGAGCAGCAAGAATTCCTGCGTTTTTTGCTCCGTCTAATGCTACCGTTGCTACAGGTACACCTCCGGGCATTTGTAGTATTGAAAGAACCGAATCCCAACCGTCTATAGAGTTTCTAGATTTTACCGGAACACCAATTACTGGAAGTGGCGAGAGGGAAGCAATCATTCCAGGGAGGTGAGCTGCTCCACCCGCACCTGCAATAATTACCGAAAATCCTCTGGTATGTGCATTTTTCCCATAATCGAATAATTTTTCTGGAGTTCTATGTGCGGAAACAATATCCACTTCCACTTCAATATCGAATCCTTTTAAAATATCGATAGCATCTTGCATAACAGGCAAGTCACTAGTACTTCCCATAATGATTCCTACTTTACTCATAATACTGTTATTTACTTATTACTTTAATTGTTTCTTTTACTTTTTCGGCAATTTTATGTGCCTTATCCATTTCTTTATTTATGATAGTTACATGACCCATTTTTCGAAAAGGACGAGTTTCTTTTTTACCATAAATATGAGGAGTCACCCCATCCATCGCTAATATTTCTTCTATGTTTTTGTAAACGACTTCTCCTGTGTGTCCTTCTGCACCTACTAGATTTACCATAATACCAGGAAGTTTACTGTCTGTGTTGCCCAAAGGAAGATTTAAAATCGCTCTTAAATGTTGTTCAAATTGATTTGTGTAGCTTGCTTCAATACTGTAATGTCCACTATTATGAGGTCTTGGAGCTACTTCATTTACTATAATTTCACCTTCTTCTGTTTGAAACAATTCTACCGCCAATAAACCCACATGTTGAAATGCTTCAGAAACTTTTACGGCAATATTTCTTGCTTTTTCAGCAATAGAATCTTCAATTCTTGCAGGACAAATTACATATTCCACTTGATTGGCTTCAGGATGAAACTCCATTTCTACCACTGGATAAGTTTTTATTTCTCCTTTTGGATTTCTTGTTACGATTACGGCGAGTTCATTTTTAAAATTAATAAGCTCTTCAGTAATACAATTTGTATCTGGAAGTGATTCTACATCCTCACTTTCACGAATCACACTCACGCCCATTCCGTCATAACCTCCTGTACTTTGTTTCCATACAAAAGGATATTTTAAATTATTACTTGAAATGGCAGCTTTTAAATCCTTTTTGGTTTCAAAAACATAAAAAGGAGAAGTTGGAATTTGATGGTCTTTGTAAAATTGTTTTTGAGTAGCTTTATTGTTGATGTTTCGCAATGTTTTTGGAGATGGATAAACGGTAATCCCTTCTGCTTCTAATTTCTCTAAAGCTTCCATGTTTACATGTTCAATTTCAAAAGTGAGTACATCTACTTTTTTGCCGAAATTATAAACGGTTTCAAAATCCATCAAATCACCTTGTTCAAAATCATCGCAAGCTATCTTGCAAGGAGCTTCATTACTGGGATCTAAAACTCGAGTTTTAATGTCAAATTTACGTGTTTCATAAAGAAGCATTTTACCTAATTGACCTCCTCCAAGGATACCTAAAGTAAAATCTGATGAGAAATATTGAGCCATATTTTGTTCCTATAAAAAAGCAAAAATAAATCATTCTAATCGAACTGCGAAGTCTTCGTGAAATAATAAGTTAATCCTTACCTTTGCATCTTTATTTTTCAAGGCATTATGTAAAAATGCAATATTAAAAATACAAGAATTTTTTAATGATTCAATTACACGATTTACTTTTCGAAACATTTATTTCAGAAACTGAAATAAACCAAGCTGTCAACGGTGTTGCCGTTAAGATTAATGACGATTATAAAAAAAAGTCTCCAGTTTTTTTAATAGTATTAAATGGAGCCTTCTTTTTTGCTTCCGATATCATTCAGAAGTTTAAAGGAAATTGTGAGATGAGCTTTATTAAGGTTGCATCTTATGAAGGTACTAAATCTACAGGAGATGTTACCACTGTTATGGGGGTGGAGCCATCTTTGAAAGGGCGAGATGTAATAATTGTTGAAGATATAGTCGATTCAGGAAATACTATTGAAGCTATTATTAAAATTCTTCAGCAAGAAGAAGTAAATAGTTATAAAATAGCAACCATGTTTTATAAGCCTAAAGCGTATACTAAAAGCTATAAAATTGATTATATAGGTATGGATATTGCCAATGATTTTATTGTGGGATATGGTTTGGATTATAACGGTTTAGGAAGAAATTTGAATAAAATTTATAAGTTAAAACAACAAAAAATGAAGAATATAGTATTGTTTGGCCCTCCTGGTGCTGGGAAAGGTACACAAGCTGAAGTGTTAAAAGAAAAATA
>CAJXYJ010000090.1 GCA_913063255.1 uncultured Flavobacteriales bacterium
TTAACTAAATTACCTCTACCTGTAGATAGTTTGTTCATCGCTAATGAATAGTCACTTTTTGCAGCATCTAATTTTTTTCCAATTCCTAATAAGTCGCTTACTAAGCCTTCAAATTTATCATATAAGGCACCAGCTTGTCTTGCAATCTCCATCACATTTTTCTTTTGATCTTCTTGTTTCCAAATAGAAGATACTGTACTTAATGTTGCCAATAGAGTAGAGGTAGAGACTAGAACCACATTTTTATCAAATGCTTCTAAATAGAGTTTGTTGTTTTCGTTAAAAGCAATAAGAAGTGCTGCTTCAATAGGGACAAACATCAAAACATAATCTGGAGCATTAATACCATACAACTCTGTGTATTGTTTTTCACTTAATTCTTTAATATGTTTTTTAATACTCTGCAAATGCTTTTTTAAGTTAGTTTCTTTTGTATCGTCATCTTCAGCGCTATAATAGCCTTCGTAAGCAGTTAAGGATACCTTAGAATCTACTATTAAATGTTTATTATCTGGTAGATTAATAATAAAATCGGGTTTTTTTAAATTCCCAGCTTCATCTCTAAAACCACCTTGTGTAGAATAGTGAATGTCTTTACTTAACCCCGCTTTTTCTAATACAATTTCTAGTTGAATTTCACCCCAATCACCCTGGGCCTTGCTATCGCCTTTAAGGGCATTGGCTAGGTTGATGGCTTCCTTGCTCATTTGTACGTTTAAATCTTTTAAGCCTTCTAATTGTTGTTTAAGGGCAGAATGCATTTTTATACTGTCGGTTTGGGAGTCCCCAACTTTTTTCTCAAAAGATTCTATTTTTTTCTGAAGAGGATTTAAAAGAAGGTCTAAATTTTCTCTATTCTGTTTTGTGAATTTTTCAGATTTCTCGTCTAATATTTTATTCGCTAAGTTTTCAAATTCTTTGGTAAATTTCTCCTGAAGTTTATTTACTTCCTCTTTTTGTTCTGCTAATTTTTGCTCTAAATTTTGAAACTCTGAAGTTTTTCGGGTAAGCTCATCTTTATAGGAATCCTTTTCATTTCTTATAGATTCCCTTTCATCAATTGTATTATTATTTCTGACTTCTTGTTTTTCAATTTGGTTTTTGGCATTAAGTAAATCAGCTTCTAATTTACTGGTTTCCGATTTTTGCTTGAGTTTTGTAAAACGGCTGCCAATAAAAGCACCCAACAATCCAGTAATAATAGCAAATACAATAAAAAGAAAAGTTTCAGACATAATTAGAAAATAGATATAATTGTTAGTTTCTAGATGCAATAAAGGTAATCATAGTATTTTAATTTTTCAAAGTAAAACGTTTCATTTCAGAATCAAAATGTATGGTTTCTTTTGGGAATAAAGAATCGAAACAACCTTGATTAATTAAACTTTCAGGGTCAGCATATTGTACTTTTTCAGGAGTCATGACTAACATTTTATCAGATAACTGAATTGCCAAATCTATCTCATGACTTGAAAACAAAATGGTTTTGCTTGTTTCTTTTGTCAACTTTTTTAATAACTTTAAAATATAAGCCCTATGATACATATCGAGGTGTGTAGTAGGTTCATCTAGCAGTATAAGCGGTGTGTCTTGCGCTAAGGCTCTAGCAATCATTACCCTTTGCAGTTGTCCATCACTAAGTTCAAAACATTTTCGCTGAGATAAAGATTCAATTTCCGTAGCTTTTAATGCCTTTTGTATGATTTCTTTATCATTTTCAGAAAGCTTTCCCACCCAATTGGTATAGGGTTGTCTGCCTAATGAAATCAATTCGATTACTGATAAAGTCTTGGAAGCTGGTGCTTCTGTTAAAACAATGCTTAGTTTATTTGCTAATTGTATTGATGTATGACTATTTAATGGAATATTGTTAATAGAAACCATTCCTTTTAATTCTGGTTGCATCCCAGCTAAGGTTCTTAATAAGGTAGATTTTCCAATTCCGTTTGTACCAACCAAACCTACCAATTCCCCTTTATGGATAGAAAAATTAATACCTTCAGATATCATAGTAGATTTTTTCTTGGTAGTATAACCAATACTTAAATTTGCTACTTTTAAAACGGTATGTTTATTTTCTGAAGCCATTAAAATAATAATTTTCTTTTTCTAACAATCAGCCAAATTACAACTGGGGCACCTAATAATGAAGTAATAGCATTAATTGGTAGCGTATATTCACTAAAAGGTAATTGTGCAACGGTATCGCAAAGTAACATTAATATGGAACCACTTATTAATACTGCGGGTAATAATATTAAATGGTTGGAGGTTTTAAAATATTGTCGAGTTAGATGTGGAACTGCCATGCCTACAAAGGCAATAGGTCCTGCAAAAGCGGTAATTCCTCCAGCTAATAGGCTAGTAGCAAATATGATTAACAGTGTTGTTTTCTTCATATTTAGTCCCATACTTTTTGCATAGTTTTCACCAAGTAATAATGCATTTAAGGGTTTTACTGAAATAAAACTAAGCACAATTCCTATAAAGCAACAAATGCTTAATAAAATTACTCCTTCCCATGAAACGTTTCCTAAAGAACCAAAAGACCAGAAAATAAATTGTTGCAATTGCTCGGCATCACTAAAATAAGAAAGCACCGAAACTACTGCAGCAGTAACACTACCGAACATTAAGCCAATAATTAGAATGGCCATGGTATCCTTTACTTTAAAGGTAACAGATAAAACCGCGAGTAAAACCAAAAAGCTTCCCAAAGCAGAAGCAATAATTAGACTCCAAGAACTCAATAATAATCCACCCAATGCACCTCCAAACATACCTGCTCCTAATATTAATATCGCAACACCTAAACTTGCGCCACTACTTAAGCCTAGTACAAACGGACCAGCAAGTGGGTTTCTAAAAAGGGTTTGCATCAATAATCCTGAAACAGCCAATCCTCCACCAGCCAAAATAGCTGTAATTGCCTTTGGTAATCTGTAATCTAATAGTATAAATTGCCAAGAGGATTTTGTGGTTTCACTTCCGAATAAAACATAAAAAACTTCCTTAAACGGAATAGAAACAGAGCCCAAACTTAAATTCAGTACAAAAGTAACTACCAATAAGAGTACTAGTATGATAAAATAAGATCGGTATGATTTTGAGGTTTCCAATTATTACCTTATTATTCTTTTTATACCATTTTTTAGAACAGTAGTATGAAAATTTAATAATAACCCTAATTTGTAATTGCCAAGTTTTAAATAAGTGAGTACTTGGGCCAAATGTACATCTGTAAATCGTTCAACTGTCTTTAATTCAATAACAACCTTTTCTTCTACCAATAAATCTATTCTATAACCGTGGTCTAATTTGATGTCTTTATAAACAATTGGTATTGGTTTTTCTTTTTTAACAATTAATCCTTTTTGTTTTAATTCGTACAATAAACATTCTTGATATGCTGATTCTAATAAGCCAGGGCCTAGTTGTTTGTGGACTTCAATTGCACAACCAATAATGATTTTTGAAAGCTCATTTTCTGTCATATTAATTTGATTAAAAGTTGTTCCACAAAGTTACACAAAGATTCACAAAGGCTTTAAAAGAAATTTCTTAGTGATACTTTGTGGTACTCTGTGTCCTTTGAGTAATAACTTCAATTCTTCAGCTTACTAAAAAAATAGAAATCGTATTCTGGCAATAATTCTGGGTGTAATATTTTAATGATATCTTTTAATACCAGATCGGGTCTGTTTGGTGCTAATTCAAAATAGAGCAAGCCTCCAGTTTCTCCTTTTTTATTAGCAAAACTATACACATTGTCATTTTTAAAAGCATCAAATTGTTGGTAAACATTATGCGCTTCTTTTAATTGTTGAAGGCTGGTATAATAACTTGGTCCAATCCAAAACTCTGCCTGTGCTCCTTTATCTAAAACGCTTTCTATATTAAGTGATAAACTTCCAGTACCTGCTGATTCTTTCCAAAGATAATCTCCATTGGCATCTGTAATAAATTGTGCAGCCCAACTTTTTCCTTGGGGTAAATACCAAACGTCTTTATACATAGCACCACTAAGTACAGTTGGAGAAGATTTAGCATTTTGAGCTAATGCTTTTGCTTCTTGATAATTATTTTTTATTTCAGAAAAAATACTATCGGCCATTTTCTCTTTATTATAAAAAGCAGCAAAAAACTTAATCCATTCCGCTTTTCCAAGAGGATTAAACTCTGTCCAATCGCTGTTATAAACAACGGGTATTCCTGTTTTTTTAAGAGTATTAAATGCTTTGTTGTTTCCATCTACAGCAAAACCAACAACCAGATCTGGATTTAATTCGATAAGAACTTCAGTGTTAATGTCTTCATTTTTACCTAATTCGGAAACAAAGCCATCGTTGATACGCTTTCTTGTTTCATCTGAAGAAATATAATCCAAATTAGGAAATCCAACGAGTGTATTGCTAACCCCCAGCATTTCTAAGGAAGGAATATGTGTTGTTGAAGTAACTACAATTTCATTAATTGGAACTTTGATTATCGCATCGTATTTTTCAGAGGAATCTATAGAAACACCTTTCTCAACGAGTGCATAGGTAAACACCTTTTCAGTTCCTGGCCAAGCATTTTTTAAAGTGATGACTTTATATCCGTCATGATAAGCAATTGTAAATCCATTGGCGAATTCTATTTTAGAATTTTGATTTTTGTTTTCAGAAATTGGAAATGATTTTTCATCATTTTTACACGAAAAGATAAAAAGTAAAGCAATTAATAGTAATAATTGTTTTTGCATTGATATTTTTATTTGTTACACAAAGTTCACAAAGAAGGCACAAAGCTACACAAAGTTTTAAAGAAATTTAATAAAATAATTGTTAGTGTAAAGAACGTATATAAATAAATGGTTACTTTTGCAAAGAATTTTGGTGAGTGATGTTTGTCGTGTATTAGTTGGGGTTTTAGTTCTCGACTGCGCTCGAACAGACAAGCTCTTAAAAGGGAATTCGGTTAAAATCCGAAGCTGTTCCCGCAACTGTATGTCATCCTGAATTTATTTCAGGATCTGTCAAATCTTAACCACTGTCAATTTATAGGACGGGAAGGTTGTACAAATGACAAGCCAGGAGACCTGCCATATTCATTAATTTAATTATCGACCTCTCGGGATAGGAGCTAGAATATGAAATATATAATATTAATTATATCATCTGTTTTACTTTTATGTGCTACACCTTTGTATGCGCAGTTGGATTCTATACAAAAATTGGAAGAAGTAATTCTGAATGATGTTAAGCTTAATGAATATGCCGAAGGATACAAGCTTATTAAAATATCGGATACAATAATTGAAAGAGATTCAAAATCGCTAACCGATGCTTTGCGATTTAATTCTACCATATATTTTAAAGAAAATGGCTATGGAATGGTCTCATCGCCATCGTTTAGAGGAACAAATGCACAGCAAACAGCAGTAATTTGGAATGGAATATCTATTAACTCCAATCTAACGGGGCAAACCGATTTTAATACCATATCTCCTAGTTCTTTCACCGATATTACCATACGAAATGGAGGAGGGGGTACCCAATATGGTAGTGGAGCAGTAGGGGGAAGTATTCATTTAAATAATGAAATCTCATTTAAAAAGAAAGAAAGTAATGACCTTAGGTTATTATATGGGAGTTTCTCAACCCTTGAAGGAAGTTTTAAAACCACACAATCTAAGGAGAACATGTATTTTGATTTAGGGATTGATTTTGTTTCTTCAGAAAATGATTACGAGTATTTGGGAACCGATAAAAAGAATGAAAATGGGGAGTTTTCTAGATTTAATGTTGCTGCAAATACAGGCTATAAATTTAAAAAAAGCACGCTTACTTGGAACAGCAATTATTTTTATAGTGATCGTAATTTTTCAGGAAGTATTACTGCACCTGCCAAAGACAATTATAAAGATGTTAGCACTCGTAATCTAGTAAGTTGGAATGCGAAAACTGGAAAATTTACATCGATTGTAAAAGGAGCCCATCTCTTTGAAAGGTATCAATATTTTCCAGATAAAAATAAAACACTCTTTTTTGAAGGAAAATCAAATACTATCCTTGGGGATTATCAACTGGATTATTTGCTAAATAATAAAATAAAAGTAAGCACTGTTTTAAACTATACCTACATAAAAGCGGAAGGAGATAATATTGGCACTAATGACCGAAATACAATAGCTGCAGTGTTATTACTAAAACATCAAATAAATGAAAAATGGAGTTACGGTGTTAATTTAAGGCAAGAATTTTTAAATGATTTTGAAAACCCTTTTCTTTTTGCAGTTGATGGAAAATACAATGCAAGCTCTTGGTATATTTTAAAAGGAAATGCTTCCAAGAATTATAGAGTACCCACATTTAACGATTTGTATTGGGTTGCGGGAGGAAATGAAGATTTAAATCCAGAAACTTCCTATCAAGCAGAATTAGGGAATGAGTTTCATTGGAATAATTTTCAAATACTTTTTAATGGTTTTTATATCCATTCAAAAGATTTAATAAAATGGCAGCCTGGTGAAGATGGGCAGTTTTCACCAGTAAATATTTCAGAAACTGAAAACTATGGACTAGAATTTACTGGAATATATTCAAAGAATTTTAAAAAACACCAAGTGGATATTTCAGGAAACTATGCCTATACTTCCGCTATAGATAAAGAAAAGGACAAACAATTAATTTATGTTCCCTTTCATAAAATTACGGGATTACTAAACTATTCCATTAAACAATTTTCTGCCTATTATCAAATTCTTTATAACGGTGAGGTATTTACAACTACCGATAATAGTAACACACTAGAATCCTATTCTGTTTCGAATTTAGGACTGAATTATAAAATTAAAAACAAATTATCCCCTATTAAATTAGGAATTAAAATCAACAATATTTTTGATATATATTACGAAAATGTTGCTTATAGGCCTATGCCTAATAGAAATTATCAATTATTCTTAAACTTTAAATTTTAAAAAAATGAAACGAGCAAGTAAAATTATAACAATGAAAAGAACGGTTTTTAGCGAACATCAAGTGACCAATTTATCAAATAGTTTTGGACACTTGAAACTATTAAAAAGAGTTACTTATTTATTTATTGCCAGTTTATTATTAGCTTCTTGTAGCAGTGATGACGATAATAATGTAGTAGAGCCACTAGGAGATTACGAAAATGGAATTTTAATTACAAATGAAGGGCCATTTGGAACAGGTTCAGGAACCGTATCATTTATCTCAGACGATTATACAATTAATGATGATAAAATATTTAACGATGTAAATGGAACAGATCTTGGAAATATAGTTCAGTCTATGGGGTTTAGTGAGGACAATGCTTATGTTATTGCAAATAATTCACATAAAATCGAAGTTGTGAATCGTTACACTTTTGAAACGATTACAACTATTGAAGGATTAAATAATCCAAGATATTTTGTGGCTATAGGAACTAATGGCTATGTTACTAATTGGGGGGATCCTTTTGATGAAACGGATGACTTTGTAGCAGTAATTGATTTAGCAAACAATACGATAACATCAAAATTATCTGTAAGCTTTGGACCAGAAAAAATTATGGAGAGTAGAGGGAATATTTATGTAGCACATAAAGGGGGCTTTAGTCAAAATAACATAGTAACTGTTATTAATGCTGAAAGTAATACGGTTGTCTCTACAATTGAAGTAGGAGATGTGCCTAATTCTATGGTTACTTCTGAAGGAGATTTATGGGTATTGTGTGAGGGAAACCCAAATTGGGCTATAAGTGAAAGTAATGGGCGTTTGGTTAAAATAGATGTAGATACTAATGAAGTAGTACAAGCATTTGATTTTGAATTAATCGAACATCCTATTAATTTAACTATAGATGGGACTAATTTAATTTATGGATTAGACGGTGCTGTTTTCAGTAAAGATACCGCCAGCACTTCTTTGCCAACTTCTAGTATTATTAATGGATTCTTTTATTCACTAACAGCGAATAATGGGATGCTATATACAACAGATGCCGGTGACTTTGCAAGTAATGGGACATTAAAAGTATATGACCTTGTTTCTAATGCTGAAGTACAAAGCATGGAAGTTGGAATTATTCCTGGTGGAGTTTATTTTAATGATTAAATAAATTAATGTTTTTCAAACAATTTTGTGTCAATTGCAATTATATTTGGCATTGATATCTCTGTAATATTATAAAATTTAAAAAATGAAATTATTGAAAAGATTTATTTACTTATTTGTTTCAGCTCTTCTGCTTTTTTCTTGTAGCAGTGATGACGACGATAAAGTTATCCATGAACCTTTAGGTGCTTATGATCACGGAATACTAATTACTAACGAAGGACCTTTTGGGGCAGGAACAGGAACCATATCTTTTATAGGTAATGAAACAAATGAAGTAGAAAATAATATTTACCAAAATGTAAATGGTTCGGAATTGGGAAACATTGTTCAATCCATGTATCTTAAAGGGGATATGGCTTACATTGTTGTAAATAACTCCAATAGAGTTGTTGTTGTAAATCGTTATACTTTTGAAGAGGAGGCAATAATTGAAGAAGGATTAAACAATCCTAGGTATATTACTATCATAGGTTCTAGAGGTTATGTTACTAATTGGGGAGATCCTTTAGACAATACTGATGATTTTGTTGCAGTAATTGATTTGTCAATAAATGAGGTTATTTCTACAATTTCTGTTGGTTTTGGCCCTGAAAAGATTCTTTATAATATTAATAATTCAGGAGATAAGATTATAGTATTACACCAAGGAGGATATGATTATAATAATATTTTGTCAGTGATTGATGCTGATTCGAATACAGTAGAAACTATAATTGAAGTTGGAGATGTTCCTAATTCTTTTCATTATGAGGATAACAAGTTGTTGGTTATGTGTGGTGGTAAGCCAGAATTTAGTGGAGAAGAAACAGCAGGAAGTTTATATGAAGTTAATTTAGAAGATTTTTCAACTATAAAAAAAATTGATTTTAATCTAATTGGTCACCCTTCAAATTTAGTTGGAGAAATACTTAATTATGATCTTATTATGTATTTAATAGATGGAAACATTTATTATAATTATGGGTATGATGAAATAGATACTTTTGGGGAGATAATTGAAGGATCTTTTTATTCATTGTCATTTAGCCTTATTTCAAAAAGACTTTATGCTTCAGATGCTGGAGATTTTAATAGTAATGGAGAAATTAAGGTTTTCAGTCCTTTAGGAGGTTCAACTACAGAAACTAATAGTTTTTCTGTTGGAATTATTCCAGGAGGAATTTATTTTAACTACTAAACAATTAATTGATATTTCGACAAGCTCAATAACCGTATTTTGACAAGTTTTGTAATAGTAAAAAGCATCCTAATATTATAGGATGCTTTTTTATTTGTCATTCCGAGGAAACGAGGAATCTCGCTTTCTAAAATATTTAGATTCTTCACTTCGTTCTGAATGACATTGTTATTTAACAACCATTAACTGATAGGTAGGTAATAAAGCTTTACTCTCCGAAATTTCTTCATATTGAATGTTATTTCTAACTTGTGGTTGTGGAATAGATATAATATCATTTAAGGCAGCAGCTAATAATGGTTCATTTACATCACCCAAAACACCAAGGTTTGCATAGTCTTCTAAATATTCAATCTCAGGATCTAATCCATTTATAAAATCTGTAAATCCATTTGCATTAACGGTCTTATAAACTAAAGGTAACATTGCATAAGTATGTCCTGGATTTGCTTGGTTCCTGCTAAAGTTTGGTGCAGGAGCATCATATAATAAAAAAGATGCTTGAAACTTCCCTGTGGTAGTTGCTCCAACTTGAGTAACTGTGATATAAGGATCTAGACCATTAATCACTAACTCACTTGCAGAAGCTGAACGTCCTGTAGTCAATACATAAACATGATTAAGATTTAGACTGCTAATTGCTTCACCAGTATGAATCTGATTATCAAATAAATTTGGAGCTGCATAGTCTGCTTGACGATCATCGTTCCATTCTTCATTTATAAATAGCTGATTGTTAAACTGACCCGTAATCATACTTGATAAATCAATAGCAGTTTCCACAGAACCACCGCCGTTATAACGTACATCTAATATTAAGTTGCTAATTCCATCTGCTTTAAATTGAGCAAACACTGCATTTAAATGTGGGTCAAAATCTTCTGTAAAAGAGTTATACATAAGATAACCTACCTTTTGACCTTCAATAGTAAGTGTTTCAGCAATATAAATTGGATTCTCTGTATATATTTCTTTTACCAACTCCACACTTTCCCCAGTAGGTATAATGTCTTCCCCTTCAAAAGTTGCTAAGCCTATAGTGTAAATTTCGAGCTCTAATAAATCTCTATAATTAGTATCATTAATCTGTACACCGTTCATGGTATTGAAAATAACACCTCGTTCCAAGCCTTTTGCTTCCGCATCTGTATTTGGTAATATATAACGAGCATATCCAAAAACATTATTACTACCATCGGGGTAATAGATGAGTCCGAATTCCATTCCATGATTTTTTGTAATTCCATTCAGATTATTTTCAAGTTCAATATAATCGTCTACTAAAAGACTAAATCGATCTTGGGAAGACTTTAAATAATCAAATAAGGTTTCGGGAGAATCGTAAGAATTTAAAAAACCATTTAAATCGTTTTGATTTGCAAAGGCATCATTTGCTAATTCAGGTGTATCAGCTTTATAAAGGTAAAAGAAGTTAAGACCTCTGTATATAAAGTTTTTTATATCTAATTCTGAAGCTGTTTGTATGTTATCATCGTTATCTTCAAAACAAGAAGTGAATAAAGGAGCTATAACTATAAGTAATAAGAGTATTTTCTTTTTCATAAAAAGGGTATCATCGATTTGATTTGTAAACTCCTAAAATAAGGACAATATTGTAAATAAGAAAATAAGTTTATTTAATTTGTAACAAAATTTAATGTACCTCGTCATCTTAATATAACAGCAAAAATAAACACTAAACCAATTGAATCAGAAAGAATTTATAGAATTACTACTTCCTTGTAAGGATAAGTTATATAGACTCGCTAAAAGGTTATTAGTTTCTAGTGATGAAGCTGAAGATGCTGTTCAAGAAGTGTATTTGAAATTATGGAAAGG
>CAJXYJ010000091.1 GCA_913063255.1 uncultured Flavobacteriales bacterium
TCTTATCATAGCCCTAAAAGTTTTCATTTTGATACTAACTTTTGGTTATATTTATTTTAAATTAACTCAAAACGAAACTCTTAACCTTTCCCATTTTATAAAGAATAACGTAATATATAATTCAACAACCTTTCTTAATTTAATCTTCTTTTTATTATTAGCAACCATCAACTGGTTTTTTGAAATTTTAAAATGGAAGACAATAGCTTCCCATATACAAGAGATCTCTTTTTTAACCGCAATGAAACAAAGCCTTACCTCTTTAACCGTTTCATTAACTACCCCAAATAGAATTGGGGAATATGGTGCAAAAGCTTATTTCTTTGCAAGGGATAAACGAAAGCAGGTTTTAGTCCTCAACTTTTTTTCAAACGCAATACAAATGGGAGTCACTACTCTTTTTGGAATAATAGGAATCGGTATAGTTCTTCAACAATACGAACTGCCATTTTCAACCTTAAAATTAATGGTTAGTTTAACCTTAATAGGACTTATTCTAATTTTAGGATTTAGATATAAAAAAAAAGAATTACTTATTAAAGGGCTCAGTATTTCAAATGTTTATCAGAAATTCAAAACCCTTTCGTTTCAAATAAAGTTAAAATTGGCCATCTTTTCAATACTCCGTTATTTGACTTTTAGTTTGTTGTTTTATAGTTTATTGCACTTTTTTAATACCAACATTTCCTTACTTCAATTTATTCCATTAATTTTTTCCATGTACCTCATTGTATCTGTAATCCCTACCATTTTTATTTTTGATGTTGTTGTAAAAGGTGGCGCAGCGGTTTGGTTATTTTCATTTGCAGGAGTTTCCGAAATACCTGTGTTGAGTACTGTTTTGTGTATGTGGATCTTGAACTTTGTGATTCCTTCTGTTATTGGAGGAGTTTATTTATTTACCTATAAAACTGAAATCACGTGATATTATTTGGAAGCATAGTAATCCTTTTCTATCTCTTTGCAATTGGTATATTGATTTTTGGCTATCAAAAAGTTCCTGAATTCAAGTTTAACCCTGAATTAAACGAAGCTCCAAATACTCATTTTTCGATTGTTATTCCATTTCGAAATGAAGCTAAGAATCTTGCTGTTTTATTAAATTCTATTCAGAAACTTAGTTATCCTAAGAATTTATATGAAATCATTTTTGTGAATGATGAATCTATGGATGATTCCGTTGCTATTATTTTAAATGAACTTAAGAATTCTGAAATAAATTATAAAATAATAGATAATAACCGAAAATCTGCTTCTCCAAAAAAAGATGCAATAACTGAAGCGATTAAAGTTTCTCAATACGAATGGACCTTAACTACAGATGCAGATTGTAAACTGCCAAATAATTGGTTACTCGTATTTAATGTATTTATACAAAAGAAAAATCCCTTAATGATAGTTGGTCCTGTTCGTTATTTTGAAAATAATAATATTATAAATCAATACCAACAACTAGATAATTATAGCCTACAAACTACAACCATTGGTTCTTTTGGTTTGCATTCTCCTTTGCTTTGTAATGGAGCAAATCTAGCTTATAAAAAAGAGGAATTTCATTTGGTTTCGGGATTTTCTAAAAACAATCATATCGCAAGTGGGGATGATATTTTTTTACTGGAAAAGTTCAAGAGAAGAAATCCAAAGCGGGTTCTTTTTATAAAAAGTAAAGATGCTATTGTAATCACCCAGCCTCAAGATAGTTGGAAAGGTATTATAAATCAAAGAATACGATGGGCATCGAAAACTACAAAACAGGATAATTTTATAACAAAAATGTTGGGGTTAATCGTTTTTCTAACCAATATGCTTGTAATATTAGGTTTGTTATTTTGCTTTAACTATTACCTCCTTATTCCCTATATTATATATTTAATAGTGATAAAAACAAGTATAGATTATCTTCTATTGTTGCAAACTTCTATATTTTTTAAAACTAAAATTAATATCCCCTATTTTTTAGTAAATACTCTTATTTATCCAATAATTACTGTAATTGTAGTGCTTAAATCCCTAAAAGGGAATTATATTTGGAAAGGCAGAAATTACAATTAAAATTATTTTTTTTACCTTTAACCAACCAAACCCCTTGTTATGAAAAACCTACTTTCATATTCCTTAGTTACATTTTTACTATTTGCAACAAATTTAATTGCACAAACTACATATACAGTAGCTGATGAACAACTGAGTTTAAAAACTGAAGTTGAAGGTACAATAACTCTTTTATGGAACACTATAGATGGGGAATACCGTTATTTTTTAAAGAAGGAAACTACAATTACTGAATTGAAAAACACTCGAGTAAATAAAAAATTTAACGAAGAATACAAACAAGTATTAGAAGATAACACCAACGACGTTACCATTTCTACAGAAAAAGTAAAACTAACTACAGCAAGTCTTAAGGATTTTTTCATTTCCTATAATAAATTAAAAGACCCCAACTTTTTTGTGGAAGAAAAGTCCATTCAAATAAATTTACGTTTAGGTGCTTTTGCTGGTGTTACCAATAGTGTTTTTTCAGAAAACACAAACAATGACTTCCTGCCTACCTTAGGTTTTGATTTTGAAATAGTGGATGAAAATATGTTAAAAAGACATTCTTTAGTATTACAGTTTAAACAGACATTTGAATCTGATGATTATAAATATGCAGCCTCAGATTTTTCTTTTAATTATCGATTTAAATTTGTGAAAACTCAAAAAATTGATGTTTTTATCAATACTAAATTTGCTGGATACTCTCATGTTACTCATGAAGATCTCTTTCCTGATGATGAAAATGAGGGAGAATTTGTATTAAAATCTACTACTTATGATGACTTTCAAGCCTATGTTAACTTTGGTTTAGGAGTAGATTATGCATTAGGGAATGGACATCTAACTTTTGGATATAATGACATCGTAAGTTTAACAAATGATTCTAATGGTGAGTTTCCCTTAGATTTTACATTAGGCTATAAATTAAAACTCTAATTAATTGGTTTTAATCGATATTGGAAGACTAAAGGATGTACGAACAGGAATTCCTCTTTTATATGCTGGAGCTATGGGCTGTAACGAATCTATACTTGTCATAATATAGTTTTTTAATTGTGGTAATTTCCTTTGCAATATAGTGTCCATTTCTATGGAGTTAATTTTTAAATTCCCTTTTTCATTTACAAAAAACTCAATTAATACTACTTCATTTAAATCACTAGAAACTAAAAAGTTTTCAGAATTAATGGATTGATACAACTGATTTATTAAGGTGGTCTCGAAACAAGATTTTGTTGCCATCTTATCTGAAATCCCTTCACATTCTTTAAAAACAGGATATCGATCTACATCTTTCCAGTTAATCGAATTTATTTCTTCTTCTAAAAAAGTTTCTGTAGATATTTTTTCGGTTTCAAAAAACTGGCAAGATGAAATTCCGATGGTAATTAATAATAGAAGGAGTAGGTTTTTCATTTAGGCACTTAATCTTTTTCACCTTTTGTATCATTTATATAATCCGTCCAATTTGAATTTTTATAAATATTCTCACCTAAAAAAGTGAGGATAGGGAGCAATTCTTCAGCCGTTTTAAACCCTTTCATCACTTGTAAAACAACAAGGTCTTCACCTAAAAACACCAAACTAGGATAACTCATCTTTCCCTTTAAAAATCCTGCAGCCAATTCGTTGTATCCTCTTCTCCCTTGATTAATGAAGTTAAATTCTTCCCCTTTAAAAGTTAGGGTGCCTTTATCTTCCCCATCTAACTTTACACAATAGAATTTTTGATTAAGATACGCTACCAAATCTTTATCCTTAAAAGTAGTCGCATCCATTTTTTTACACCAACCACACCAATCGGTATACACATCGATGAGTATTTTTTTAGGCTCCTTTTTATTAGCTTCTTCGGCTTCTTCAATAGTGAGCCATTTAATTTCTTGGGCATTACTAATTGTAGAATTAATAATAAGAAAAAAGAATAAATATAAATAACGCAAGTAATTCATAGGTTAAAAATAGTGAATCCTTCTATAATTATGAATTAACTGTTGGGTTATTTATAAAAACAAAAAAGTCGAAGCTTAAAACATTTAGAAATTAAATAAGTAAAACTCCCTCTTTATCCCATCTATATTTAACAGCTTATATTTTACACAAAAATTATAATACAAAGTTTTATATCTTCGTTATTTAATTAATTAACCTTTAAAAAAGACGCCTTTTTTTTTAGGAATCGCTATGGATATTGTATTAGTTGTTATTGGTTTAATTCTTTGTTTAATAGGGATTGTAGGAAGTGTGCTGCCTGTGCTCCCTGGACCTCCCTTTGGTTGGTTAGGATTATTGTGTTTGGAGTTAACTGACGCTATCCCTAACAATTATTGGTTTTTAGGAATCACTTTTGTTATTGCTATCGGTATTTTTTTATTAGATTATATGATGCCAGCTATTAGCACTAAAAAGTTTGGAGGATCTAAAGCGGGAGCTATTGGAGCAATATTAGGTTTAATTATTGGGTTAATTTCACCTATTCCATTTGGGTTTTTAATAGGTCCTTTTGTAGGTGCATTTATTGGTGAAATCGCTTTTAATAAAACAAAAGGTTCTCAAGCATTAAAAGCAGCTTTTGGTGCCTTCCTAGGATTTATTGCTTCTACCTTTATGAAACTATTCGTTTCTTTTATTTTTTTAGGATTTTTTATTTGGGATCTTGTAGGAAACTGGAATGAATTCTTTTAAAAAAAAGGATTAGACCATTTAAAATAATGGTCTAATCCTCCTAGAAACTTTTGAAAGTTTACATTTTTAATGTTTCCCTTACCTTGTAATTATATATCTGTTTCTATTATTATTCAAATTATAAATCAATTTTTAAAATACATTACTGTTTTGGTTTCATCTTTCCTATAGAAATACAATACTAATCTAATGCTTCCACTGAATTTCTAATCAAAGCTTTTGCATATGCTGGGTTATGAATACCATTACTACTATCATTAGTTACAAATATGTAATTCCAAGCAGCTTCAGCTTCCAGTATTGTGAAAGTTGCACCTTGCCCAAAGGAACCATTATTAGGATGGCCATCATGAATTATCCCATGTACCTCAAGAGTAACAGGATCTCCATTTTCATCGAGTACTATTATAGGGTCACCGTTTTCATCTTCTATTATTTCACCATCAGCATCCACTTCATATTCATACTCCCATCCCGTTACATTTTCTAATAAAGTTGCTAATAATTCCATATCTGATGCTAAACCTCCAACTTCAGTTGGTACACCAGAAGAGTGGCAAGATATACAGGCATTGTCTGTAGGCCACATGCTATGGACTCCATCTAATCCGTTTGTAGTTTCCTCCATATGGCAACTAACACAAGAGGAGTTTGTTCTATGTGTTGCCGAAGCAATTACTGGATAAGTCAAACTTCCCTGGATTTGAGCTCCTTGGATTCCTTCTAACATGGTTGATTGTGCACCATAGTGAGTACCCCAATGTGAACTAGTTAATGTAAATGTTCCGCTACCATCATCTGTAGGCCCTGAACTTCTTGGTTGGTGACAACTAATACAATTATTACTGGTATTACCATAATCTATATGGTAATTCTCATCTACAATTAGTTGAACTGGCTCTATGTTTCTTAATGCATAATCAGGACCATCTGTTTCAAAATCTAAAGTCTTATGATTACTATGGCATGAAGTACAAGAAATAGCTGTTGGTAAAGCTGCAGCTTCTTGAATAGCACCAGTTTCCATATACTCTACATATCCCTGATTTGTGTGACATTGAGCACAATAGGTTCTATTTGTATATTCTGCTAAAGTTTGACCAGTATACATTATCGTTTGTATATTGTGCGAAGATATAGCATAGGATGCTGTTATAGAGTCTCTATGGCTGTTAGAATGGCAGCTTACACAAGAAGCTGTACCTTCTATTCCATCTGCTCCGTCTTCTCCATCTGTTCCATTTGTCCCATCAGTCCCATCTATACCATCTGCTGGCACATATGGATCATGTGTACATTGAATAAATAATAAACTTGATGCTAAAATCACCAAGAAACCTAAAAACCTTAAATCTTTCATAATGGTATATTTGTAATTGTATGTAAACGAAATTCTCTTATAACTGAACTCAAAATTAGGTCTCAAACACTGTAATAAAAATGATAATTATCATAATAACCTAGCAAACTAAAAGAAGTCTAAATGTTTTTTTTTGTATATGTTTACTATTATCTTTTTGAAAAAAAACTCACAATCAATTTATATTAAATGTGTTAATAAAATCGATTAAATATTTTATTGTATATTTATTAGCTTCCAATTTCTATTATAAAGTCAAATCTTCTGACTTCTTGGTATAGTCCTCATTTTATTTTAACCCTATAAGTTATACAATAGTTGTATGACAAAATTTCACTAACCAAAATTTTTTATTATGATTAAAAAAATGAAATGTTTACTGTTAACAGCATTATTATTTATTGGAACAACAGCGATAAGTAATGCCCAAGATGATGATTCTTACGAAATGTGGGAAAGTATTATGCTAACCCCTGATAATACAAAACTTAAAGTTTTATCGGAAAATATGAGAGCTCACAATTTAAAGTATCACGCAAAAGGTTCTAAACATGAAGCAACAGTTTATAATATTACTTCAGGCCCTCATTCTGGAAAAATAGTATGGGAAATGGGACCCATGACTTTTTCAGATTTAGACTCACGCCCTGCAGAAGGAGGACATGATGAAGATTGGAGAGATAATGTTATGCCTTATGTTAAAAAATTGGGTTCCATCGAATATTGGAAGCAAATGGATAAATTATCTAATGTTGGTATGTTGGATGATGACAACTCTAAATACCCTATTTTATATTTAAGATATTTTGAGGTAGCTAAAGGGCATGGTTATAGTATAAAAAACCTTCTTAAGCAAATGAGTGATGCAGTAAAAGCTATGGAAGGAGAAAATCCATGGGGAATTTATGACAACCAATTAAGACAAGGGTTTGATATTGGACGCCATATAGCTTGGGTAAGTTTCTTTAAAAATTGGACAGATTTTGATAAGGACGGAAATTTTAAAGAGGCATTTTTAAAAGTTCATGGTGAAAATTCCTGGGATACTTATGTAAGAGGTATGGATGACACCTTTTCAAATAGCTGGGATGAGATTTGGGTATATAGTAAAGAGCTCAGTGGACACTAGTAAAATTATTAGTAATACTAATAAAATCCCTTTTGGAAAGATTCCAAAAGGGATTTTTAATTAAACTCGTTTTTGTCTTTTATAAATGGGTTATCGCCACAAACGAATCATTGTTTAATAAATTTATAAATATCTGTTTTTCCATTAACCGTTGCTTTAATTAAATACTGTCCTGAAACAAAATGAGAAATATCCAATTGGGTATTCATTACATCCATATCCTTGTTAAAAATCAATTGGCCTAAAATATTATAAATACTCACCTTTTCTATAGGTACCTTCGATTTTAAATAAAGTATATCTCCTACCGGATTTGGAAATAACTGCAATCTATCTACCGATTGATTCTCAATAATGGGTTCCGGTTGAGCTCTTAGTGGTAGAATTAAAGTAAAGCTCATTAAAAATAAAAATGTAGAAAATAATTTCATAACGCAGGGCTTTAAAGTGTTAATTATTAACAAGATACAAAATATATTTTGCTTTATATTTATTATTCGTTATATGACCTTAAATTAATAGCGACATTTTTGATTATTATCATAGCTGGCCTTTTATTAGAAAAATATTTGGAAAATAAATTAATCTACTCTTTACATATTTATATTGTAACCCTCTAATAATGTTTTTATTAATAAAAGTAATTTAATATTTTATTGTATATTTATTCCTTCCAAACTCTATCATTAGATCAAAATAACCACTTCTTGGTATTTAGTTTTGTTTATTAAACCTAGTAGTATAATTTTTATAAAAACCAATGATAAGTTATGAGAACACTAAAAACAATATTTTTATTGGCACTTGTATTAACAGCATTTAGTTGCGCTAACAAGGATACTTCTGCTGCAGACATTATTAGAACTAATGCAGCCGACGCAAACAAAAACATGTATGTTATTGAACGAGAAATTCCAGGAGCAGGAGATTTATCCGCAGATGAATTAAAAGGCATTTCACAGGTTTCTTGTGGAGTTTTGGAAGAAATGGGATCTGATATTGAGTGGCTACACAGTTATGTAACTGGAGACAAAATCTATTGTGTGTATATGGCTACTAATGAAGAGTTAGTAAGAGAACACGCAAAAAAAGGTGGTTTTCCTGCAAATTCTGTAGCAAAAGTTGGAACTATTATAGACCCTACAACTGCGGGAGATAAATAGCAGTAAAAAAATGTAACCAATTAATTATTTTATACAATGAACTATTTTTATACCCTTTTATGTATTTCTATTTTATTTATAGGATGCAAAACAGAACCTGACAATACTGTAAAAGAAACTTATGAAGCTGATACCTCTACTAACGAGAGTGCAGCCAACGAGACTTTTAAAAACAACTCTGCTACGGTTTTAGCCAATATAAAGGGTTGGCAAAACGAAAATATAGATTATGCTATGTATGCAGATGATTTTATTACGTTTGAAACTGGGTTTGGATCTAAAGGGGACACTATAACTCTAAATGAAATGATTGAAAAAGACAAACATTTTTGGGGAAATTATGACTTTAAATTACTCACAGACCCTGTTGTTTTATTACCAGGCGTGAATGCAGAAACTAAAATGCTGGACGGATCTGTTCGTCATTATAGTGATTGGGAAGTTACCATTACGGCTACAGATTCTACTGAAGCCAAAACTGGAGTGATTCACATATATGAATCCTTCGATTTTAATGAAGAAGGCAAAATCTCAAACCAAGTGATTTATGGAGATTTTACTGGTATTATGATGTATTTAAACAGTAAAGAATAATAGTATTTCTTAATAAAAAAAACCCTTCCCAATAGTTATTGAGAAGGGTTAAATAATTAACTATAATAAACTAAACTACTCTTTAATTATTTTATAAGTTCCAGTTTTACCTTCAATTGTAACCATCATTATATACGTTCCAGATACAAGGTTTGCAACATCAATTTGCGTAGTCAAAGCATTACTGTTTTGATCCACTACTTTTTGACCTAAAATATTGTAGATAGCAACACTTTCTATGTTATCTTGAGCATTTAGGTTGATAACATTATTTGTTGGATTTGGATAATAGCTAAATCCTTCAATGTTATTATCATCAGTACCTAATAATAAAACACAATCTACATTTAAATTGTAAAGACCAGCATTAGTCAAGAATCCAGTGATATAAATATTATATGTTTCTCCTGAAGTTCCTTCAAACGTCACTTCAGATTGTAAAACTCCACCTCCAATATCATCGTTTCCTGCAACACAAACTGAGGCACCACAAGCACCAGAAAATACACCTAATTTAGTGTCAAATTCAGATCCAATAGTATTCACAGTTACTTCATAATTTCCATCATTAGGAATTGTTAAAGTATACCATACACCAGGTCCAACAGTTAAATCTGTATCACATGTTCCTGGGTTACCTGTATTTGTAGCATTTGTAGTGTCTCCAGATACTGAATCACCACATTCAACTGCAATTGCATCCTCACAAAGATCATTATCTGGTGCTGATACAACTTCTTCACAGGTTATAGCTAAACTAAAGTTTCCTGTATTTGAATTATATCCTTCTACCATAATCAAATATGTTGAAGTTCCATCAGATTCAAATGACAGTTCAGATTGTGTACCACAAAAGTCATCATTACTTACTACTAAGTTACCTCCACAAGCATCAAAAACTCTTAAGATAGAATCAAAATCTGTTGCTCCATCACAAAGTGAAATTGTAACTATTTCTGCATTACCAGTAGCTACACCTGTAAAGGTATACCATACATCTCCTGAAGTATTCTCTCCAGTATCTGTAGCTGTATTGGTTTGCCCTACAACTGTTTCTCCACAAGCAACAGCAATTGCATCTTCACAAAGATCGTTAGGTGGAGTTTCATTTGTGTTAGTATCAATTTCATAAGATATCACCCCTAAATCAAAAGTAGAAATATATGCAATGATACTTTCTTCTTGAAAATTAAAAGCAATCTTGTCAGAGTTAACATATGCTAAATCACTTGTTGGTATTTCTAACCATTCCTCTCCGTTATCAACTGAATATAAGACTTTTGTACTTGTAGTTAAAGATGAAGTAACAGAAGCTGCTAATTGCCCATCAACAACCGTTGAGTATTTTACTGTTCTAACATTGTTTCCAACATATACTTGAGTCCAGTTTTGTGCACCATCTATTGATTTAAAAATCCCTTGTGTAGTAGCTATTACGAATTCATCACTATTATATGGGTTTTGTTGAATATCATAAACAAAATCTGTAAAAAGTTCTAATGATAATCCATTACTAGCACTAGTCCAAGTAGCACCATCGTCTAAGGTTTCGTAAACTGAACCACCGATACCTATTAATACATGATTAGAATCTAAAGGATCTATAAATGTTGAAAAATGCTCATAACCAACTGGAAGAGACACTTGCTCAATTACAGGACTGCTACTGTTTGTAAAATCTATTTTTAAAGTACCTGTACTTCCGTAAGCTGCCCAAACTTTATTTGCGTTGTTTGGGTCTGTTTTGATGTGATAAAATTGATCAAACCAAGTCTGTTTAAGATAATTTAAAGTAGCTCCATGATCATCACTAAAATATAATGATTGCCCATTAAAACCATCTACAAACATATACATCCTTCCCTCTATAGTTGGGTCAAATGTAAACTTAGGTGCATTTGTAGAATAAAAATAATTTACTGGATCCACATACAAAGGAGTTTCTTCTAAAGTGGTTAAATTTTTATTAATGATACCTCTTTGAACACTATAATATAAATTTTGATCTCCTTGAGTTGAAAATTCAGCTTGTGTAGCGAAGAAGAATGGATTTT
>CAJXYJ010000092.1 GCA_913063255.1 uncultured Flavobacteriales bacterium
GCTATTTTTGCTTCAATCTGTTCAGGAAAAAGCTTAACACCGCCACTATTTACAACATTATCTATTCTTCCCAAATATTCAAACGAAGTGGGAGAAATCAATCTTACCATATCATTCGTATACACCTTAACCTCTGAAACTTCTGGAGCTTCAATAGCTAAACAATTTCTATCATCAACAGTGAATTTAACATCTGGCAATGCAGTATAATCCATTGTTTTTGCTAATCCATTAATTCTTCTTACCGCAATATGGGTGATGGTTTCTGTCATACCATAGGTTGCAAAAACCTCGGTGCTAACCTCTTGTAATCGATCATTTAATTCTTTAGAAATGGAGCCTCCACCAATGATTAATTTTTTTATTTTATTTAAAGAATTAATAGAAAAATGTACTTGATAAGGAACCATTGCAACAAAATCGTAATTGTTATCATATTGTGTAATTGCATCCTTCTCTGGAGCCACAATATGAAGATCCCAACCTAATGTCATCGCTCTAACTAACATCATTTTTCCTGCTATATAATTAGAAGGCAAACATAATAATGCAGTGGTTTTTTCTGCAAGTTTAAAAAAAGTGCCTGTTGCTTTTGCACTGTTAATCATTCTGTATTTTGAAAGCTCTATATCTTTAGGCGTTCCAGTAGACCCTGATGTCCTTACCAATACTGTCTCATTACTGCCTAACCATTCTTGAATAAACTTTCCAATACTAATTTCGTAATGAGCCCCCGAATTTATTAAATCCCTAGCGATTTCATACAAGCCATCGGACTGGTATGGCAAACCATTTAGTTTAAAAGTAGGATGAATATATTTCCAAGGAGTTTTCAAAATAAATATTTTTATTCTTCAATAATTAAGGTTTCTACAGGAGGAATCACTTTTCCAAAAAGTTTTTCTCTCCAATTTGTCCATTTATATTTCCATGCCATAATTGCTAACAAACTTGGATATAAAACCAAAACAGGAACTAAAACCTCATATCCTGTTGAAGGATCTGAGAGATCTAGTAATATTGAATTGGTCTGAAAAACCGTCCAATCTGACGTTACTAATAAAGAAATAACAAGATTTGTTGCAGCGTGAAAACCTAATGCTAACTCCAATCCTTCATCCATTAATGTAATGATTCCAAGGAAAAAACCAGTACCAATATAATACACCATTACAATATTTCCTAGTTTCTCAACCTCTGGGTTGAACATATGCAATCCTCCAAAAATTACTGAAGTAATTACTAAAGGTATCCATTTATTACCTGCAGCTATACCGATACCTTGCATTAAATACCCTCTAAAAAAATATTCCTCAAAACTGGTTTGCAAAGGGATAAAAACAATCACAATCACAAACATGATTAAAAAGGGAACCATTTCAAATTGGACTTCATAGTTTTCAGGATTGCTATTATAATCTAGTATGGTCATCCCAATGGTAAGTGAAGCAATTAATACAAATCCAAAGAAAAAACGACCCCAATCCATTTTTTTTCTAGAAGTAGTTAACTGTAATAAAGTTTGCTGATGCAAAAACTTAATGGTGAATAATAATGCTGCAATACCTCCTAAAAAAGTGGTCAACATTAATAATAAATAGAGATTGCTTTTAGATGGATATAGAGATGCAAATGCAGTTTCTGTTGCCTCCATAAACTCTGTTAAATTTTCTGCTTGAAAATAAGAAACAACAGTAAAAGGGATTGCTCCTATTAATTGCCAGCCAACAATAAAAACGATAAGAACTCCAACTAAATAGCGCCAGGCATCATGTTTAAATTTAAAAGCTTGTGATATATACATAAATTGCTAGATTGTTTAATTATTGAATTATTATATTTTTTAGATCCCACTTTAAATTAGTATTGTATTGCAGCTTTCCGTTACAAACTTCCAAAGGGGAATCTATATTATTTGTAAACAAACTTCCTGTTCCCAAACCTTGTGGTAAGAAACTATTTTTAGAAAAGGTATATTGAGCTATTGCATTTAAACCAATATTACTTTCCAATGCAGAAGTAATCCACCAACCTATCCCAATTTTTTTCGATAGAGATATCCAAGAGTCACTTCCTCTAAATCCTCCTATTAAACTTGGTTTTAATATAATGTATTGTGGTTGAATAGTTTCTAAAAGCTTTTTCTTTTGTTCTTCTGAAAAGATTCCTATTAATTCTTCATCCAAAGCAATAGGTAGAGGTGTGTCTTCGCAAAGTCGAGCCATTTCTTGCCATTGCCCTTGTTTAATAGGTTGCTCGATAGAATGAATGTCTAATTCTGAAAGATATTTTAATTTTTCCAAAGCTTCTGAATACGAAAATGCTCCATTAGCATCTACTCTTAGTTCAATATCTGAAACCGAAAATTCTTTTCGTATCGATTTTAATAAATTTAACTCAGATTTAAAATCTATAGCGCCAATCTTCATTTTAATACAAGTAAATCCTTGCTTTAGCTTTTCTGAAATTTGTGATTTCATAAAAGATGAATCTCCCATCCATACCAAGCCATTTATAGGAATTGCACTTTCTCCACTAGTAAATTTTGAAGGAAATATATGAAAAGAATCCTTTGCTGCCAATGATCTAAAAGCTGTTTCAACCCCAATTTGCAAAGAAGGGAAATCTTCTAATTCATTATATAATTCCTGCTCTCCTTTTTGAATGTTATCACATACCCAGGCTAATTTATCTTCATAATCTGGACGGTCATCCACACTCAATCCCCGAAAGAGTCCGCATTCTCCTATTCCAAATTTCTCTGAATCCTTCAAAATTAAGAAATAAGTGTCTTTAGTTTTTAAAATCCCTCTGGAAGTTCCACTGGGAGTTTTAAATTGGAGTGGGTATTTTTTGAAAGTTGCTTTTATCATTGAAAGACCCTTCGACTGTGCTCAGGGTGACATTAATTGTATATTATTTTCTTTGCGGCTTTGCGAGATTTTTTTTTAAAGTTCTAAAGATTCTCCAATTTCCAACAACATTAAGTCTTTACCAGCATCATAGAATTTTTTCTTTGCTATTTCATGATCTATTTCTATATATCCAAAAGTATCATAATGTACCCCCAATACTTTTTCGCATTCTACAAAATTACTTGCGATTATAGCATCATCAATTCCCATGGTAAAATTATCACCAATGGGTAAAATAGCAAGGTCGAGTTTTGTATTTAAGGGAATTAATTTCAAGTCCATAGTTAATGCTGTATCTCCAGCAATATATATATTTTTGTGTTCGCCTTCAATTACAAATCCACCTGGTTGCCCACCATAACTGCCATCTGGAAAAGAACTGGTATGTACTGCATTTACGTATTTTACATTTCCAAAATCGAATTTCCAATTACCACCATGATTCATTGGGTGAACTTCAAAACCTTTGGCTTGATAATGCATCGCAATTTCATAATTACTCACAATCTTAGCACCTGTATTTTTAGCGATTGCCTCGGCATCCAAAATATGATCTTCATGGGCATGGGTAAGTAGAATATAATCTGCTTTAAGGGATAAAATATCCACTTTATCTTTAGATAATGGATTCCCAGAAATAAAAGGATCAACTAATATATGGGTCCCATAAATGTTTATGGCAAGACTGTTTTGTCCGTAAAATGTAATTTTCATAATTAATACTATTTATTTGATGGTGTTCTATCGATGCTTTCCAACTACTTAATAAAAAATTCCAAATAACAAAGCATATAAAAATGTACTCAAGGCTACCTTTTTTAATTCACTATCTAATAGTTTAGATTCTTTATTTAAATATACGGTTTTAATATTGAGTAATATCGGTATAAATGCTATGATATAAATAAATTGTCCAGGGGTTTGGAAGTTTATTGTGGTAAATAGTAATGTAGAAAACATAGCAAATACCAACAAAGCATAATGGTATGTTTTCGCCTTAGAAGCGCCTAATATAACTACTAAAGTTTTTTTATTGTGATCATTATCACTTTGTCTATCCCTCATATTATTAAGGTTTAGAACAGCAACACTTAAAAGCCCAATAGTGCTTGCAGGTAAAAGCAAATCCCAACTTAAGCTTTTTGTAAAAAGAAAATAGCTGCCTAATACACTTAATAGTCCAAAAAACAGAAATACAAAAACATCTCCAAAACCAGAATAGCCATAGGCTTTTTTTCCAACTGTATATTTTATTGCTGCAATAATAGAAGCTATACCCAACCCAAAAAACAAAAGTGAAAGTAGAAAATGATCTTTCCCAAAAGCCTTATATATTAATAGTATCGCAATAAATATAGTAATTATAGCTGTTAGGATCATGGCTTGCTTCATTTGCTTAGGAGAAATTATTCCAGATGCAACTAAACGTTTTTCTCCTACTCTATCTTTATCAGTCCCTTTAATTCCATCTCCATAATCGTTTGCAAAATTTGATAGAACTTGAAAACCTATTGTTGTAAGTATTGCTAACCAAAAAATGGAAGATTTCCAAAAAGGTAGAATAGCACCAAGTGAGGAACCTACTATTATTCCAGAAACCGATAATGGAAGAGTTCGTAATCGAGCTGCTGAAACCCAAGCTTTAGTTTTTGGCATATTATATTCGTTTGTACAAAAATACATTTAATAAAAAAACCACTTAACATAGTTAAGTGGTTTTTTAAATAATGGTTAATTAAACATATTTTGGTCAAGAGCTAAAATATTTTAAAATAAATACTTGAGACCGAAGCCAATATCAAACGTATTAAATCCTAAAGAAAGTTTACCATATGAATCACCCTCATCAGGGCTAACTGAATTATACCCAAATGCACCAAAAGTAGCTTCAATTGTAAAATGTCCTCCAATAAAATAGTCAATACCTGGCTTAACAAAAAATCCAAAACTACTTGAATCATCAGAAAATGTTAAAGGTACATCTGCTTGTCCAAATAAATACAGCTTATCGGCAACTCCCCAATATTTTCTAACTAATGGCATCACTATAAAAGTACCATAAGCATCAGCATCTTCAACAGTTGTTGATGTGTATCCTAAACCTAAACCTACAGTTACAGTTGGTGAAATAAAAGTACCTACTGCCGGCAAAAGTGTAAATGAACTAGTCACTTCGTCATCTGAATATTCAAACTGACCTAGTCCCCACCAAGCTCCTTTAAGACCTTCTGAGCTTTTTTCTTCTTGTGCATTTATATTCGTTAATGCAAAAATTGCGATAATCGCTAATAAAATTGTTTTTTTCATATTTGAAATTTGAATTAATTAATTGTTAAAGTTTTGTCAAAAGTACTGTTGGGGGTACTTTGGAAAAATGATAAAAATCATAAAAACCTCAAATAACATCCATCGATTTAATATGGACTTAATAAGAAAATATTTAGTACATTTATTTTCAACAAACCAATTTTAAAACAATGAGTACTTCAACCAGTTACAGTTTAGGATTATTAATATTACGTGTAGGTTTTTCAGTAATGTTATTAGTTCATGGAATTCAAAAGATTGAAATTCTTTTTTCTTCAAACATTAATTTTACAGATCCTGTTGGCTTAGGACCTACAATCACATTGCTTTTGGTACTATTTGCCGAAATAATATGTACCGTATTAATTATTATTGGGGTTAAAACCCGTCTGGCAACCATCCCTCCAATTGTTTTAATGTTGGTAGCGATAATAATCGTACATAAAGGAGATCCTATTATGGCTAGAGAAACAGCAATATTATATCTAATAGCCTTTAGTACAATTGGATTATTGGGTAGTGGAAGATTAGCTTTAAGAGGCTAATTAATTCATTAATTTAACTAATAATTCTTTTAATAAATCTCCCTGAGAAAGGCTGGCTCCTACTCCTTTGCTTTTTACATCTATTTCTCGAATGGAAGCAATAATGGCACTCACTTTTTTCATAGGATAATTACGAGCAGCAATTTCATAATCTTTTATAAAATACGGACTAACTCCCAATACCTTAGAGGCCTGAGATTTATTAGTAAGGGCATGGTATTTTAATACTTTTGAAAAGAAACTAAACAACAAGGATACCGTTAATACAAGTGGATGATTTTTCGGGTTATGTGCAAAATATTGAATGATACCAAATGCCTTTTTCACATTTCGATTACTAATGGCATTTTGTAATTCAAAATTATTAAAGTCTTTGCTAATCCCTATATTCTCTTCAATTATTTGTGCAGTAATTTGCTCTTCAGGTTTGCAGATAAGTTGCAATTTTTCAAGTTCATTATTAACTTTCCCCAAATCATTACCTAAAAACTCTACCAACATCTGCGATGCTTTTGGAGAAATGCTATATTTCTTTCCTGCAAGTACTTTTCGAATCCAATCGGGCACCTGATTGTCATAGAGTTTTTTACTTTCGAATAAAACTCCTGCTTTATCAATCGCTTTATATATCTTTTTACGTTTATCTAGTTTTTTGTATTTATAACAAAATACTAGGATCGTTGTAGGTTGCGGATTTTCTATATACGGAAGTAAATTATCTATACCTCTAGAAAGATCTTGCGCTTCTTTTACAATAACAACTTGCCGTTCGGCCATCATTGGAAATCGCTTTGCAGTACTAATAACATCGCTTATATTGACATCTCTACCATATAAAACAGTTTGATTAAACCCCTTTTCTTCTTCAGAAAGAATAGTGTCCTCAATAAATTTTGAAATAGCATCAATATAATATGCTTCTTCCCCCATTAAAAAGTAAATAGGTTTAATATCTCCCTTTTTAATACTTGTTACGATATGTCTTGCTTTGTCTAAAGGCACAGAATATTTTTATTATTTTAAATTGTAAATATTTTATTATTCTTAAAAGAATTACATTGCGGGGTGCAAGATTTGAACTTTCCGAAATACAATTTCAGATTCAAAAGTAACGAAAATAAAACGTTGATTTTTGATATCATCCGAAAAAAATTTGTGGTCCTAACTCCCGAAGAATGGGTACGTCAACATGTGCTGAATTTTCTAATTTCTGAAAAAAAATATCCCATTTCGCATATCAATGTTGAAAAGCAATTAAAACTTCATGACACTGTTAAACGTTACGATATTGTGGTTTTTAATTCCAACGGAAGTATTGAAATTATTGTGGAATGCAAAGCTCCAAGTATAAAAATTAATCAACAAGTTTTTGATCAAATAGCGCGCTATAATTTTGTATTGCAAGCAAAACATTTAATGGTATCTAATGGACTGGAACATTTTTACTGTAATATGGATTATATAAACGAGAAATATATTTTCTTAAAAGACATTCCATCATACTCACTAAATAATGAAAATTAAAAAACTAACTTTGTTTTAATGAAAGTAGCGGTTGTTATACTTAACTGGAATGGAAGAAAATTGTTAGAACAGTTTTTACCTTCTGTTATAAATTTTTCTAAAAATGAAGCAAGTATTTATGTTGCAGATAATGCGTCTACAGATAATTCTGTTGCTTTTGTAAATGATAACTTCTCGGAAGTCACTATTATTCAGAATTCTTCTAATGGTGGTTATGCCAAAGGATATAATGATGCTCTAAAAAACCTAAATGAAGATATTTTTGTTTTACTAAATAGCGATGTTGAGGTTACTCAAAATTGGCTTACTCCTATTATTACAGAGTTTAAAAATGACACAAATTTAGTTGCTGCTCAACCAAAAATATTAGATTTTAAAAATAAAGGGCACTTCGAATATGCAGGAGCAGCCGGTGGCTTTATAGATCAATTAGGATATCCTTTTTGTAGAGGGCGAATATTTAATACCTTAGAAAAGGATGTGGGTCAATACAATAACAACGCAAATATATTTTGGGCTTCTGGAGCTTGCTTTTTCATTAAAAGTGATGCCTACTGGAATGTGGAAGGACTAGATGAAATATTTTTTGCCCATCAAGAAGAAATTGATCTTTGTTGGAGGTTACAATCAAATGGAGGTTCTATAAAGTATATTGGTAGTTCAAAAGTATATCATGTTGGTGGGGCTACGCTTAATAAAGCAAATTCAAAAAAAACATTTTATAATTTTAGGAATACCTTATTAATGCTTCTCAAAAATGCAAAAGGGAATAAAGTTTGGTTTTTACTGTTTATGCGTCTGGTTTTAGATGGGGTTGCTGGAGTTCAGTTTTTATTACAAGGAAATTGGAAAAACACAATCGCAATTATAAAAGCACATTTTAGTTTTTATAGGTTAGTTCCTACATATTTACTAAAAAGAAAAAAATATGCTTCCAGATTAGAATATTATATCAATAAATCTATCGTATGGAATTATTTTATAAGAAAAAACCGTACTTTTAAGGAACTAAAATAATTTTATTAAAAAAATACTAATACTTTTTTTTCTATATATACTTTTTATAATTTTGACTAACTCTAAAATAAAATTTCAATTATGAAAAAACTCTTAATACTAGTAGCTTGCTCAAGTTTATTATTTAGTTCTTGTGTTTCCAGCAAAAAATTTGCAGAACTAGAAACAAAGCAAAAAAACACTCAAGATTTATTGAATACTGCAACGGTAAAATTAAACGATTGTCTTACAGAAAGGTCTGGACTGAGTGCTGAAAACAGTGCATTAAAAAGTCAAGTAGCTACCTTGAATTCTACAAATGGCGATTTAATAAAACAAGTTGGTGACTTTGCAACTCTTACCAAAAAAGGAGCTGACAACCTTGAGCGGTCTTTAGAAAGCATGATAGAAAAAGACGTTACGATCAACAAATTACGAGATGCTATTACTCGTCGTGATTCTGTAAACCTTTCCTTAGTACAAAGTCTAAAAGGAGTTCTTGGAGATATGAATGATACCGATATTGAAATAAATGTAGAAAAAGGTGTTGTGTTTGTTAGTATTTCAGACAAGCTTTTATTTAAAAGTGGAAGTATAGCAGTAACAACAAGAGCTAAAGAAATACTTGGAAAAGTTGCGACTGTAGTTAACAACAAACCAGATTTTGAATTCTTAGTTGAAGGACATACAGATTCTCAATCTATTAGTACAAGCTGTATGAAAGACAATTGGGACTTGAGTGTACTTCGTGCTACAACTGTGGTTCGTATTTTACAAAACGATTTTGGTGTAGAACCAGCTAGAATGACAGCTGGAGGAAGAAGCCAATATGTACCTAAAACATCTAATGACACTGCAGAAAGCAGAGCAACAAACAGAAGAACAAGAATTGTTGTGTTACCTAAATTGGATCAATTCTATAATATGATTGAAGATGGTCTTAAAGATCCTGCAATAAATTAATTGTTTTATTTTTATTAAAAGGGGATTAACAATTTTGTTAATCCCCTTTTTTTATATCTCTAAACTACCTTTACCTTCTCTTATTAATTCGGGTTCCTCACCACAAAGATTAATAACTGTAGAAGGAATATTCCCGCCAAATCCTCCATCAATAACAACATCTACCAACTTATCCCACTTTTCAAGAATTAAATCAGGATCTGTTGTGTATTCAATTATATCATCATCGTCTTTTATAGAAGTAGTTATAATCGGGTTTCCTAGTTCTTTAACTATTGTTAAAACAATGTTATTATCTGGCACTCTTATCCCTACTTCTTTTTTCTTTTTAAAGACTTTTGGTAAATTATTATTTCCCGGTAATATAAATGTATAGGGCCCAGGAAGAGCTCTTTTTAAAACTTTAAAGGTTTGTGTGTTTATCTGTTTAACGTAATCTGATAAATTACTTAAATCCTTACAAATAAAAGAAAAATTTGCCTTTTCTAGCTTGACTCCCTTAATCCTTGCAACTTTCTCTAAAGCCTTATTATTTGTAATATCACAGCCTAAGCCATAAACTGTATCACTAGGAAAAATTACCAATCCACCTTTTTTAAGAACCTCAACTACTTCACGAATAGCTTTGGGATTGGGATTATCCTCATATATCTTAATTAATTCTGCCATAAAAAAACAAATTATTTATTTAATCACTTTCAACTTTGCAAATCGAAGTAAGAGTTTTTTAAGCCCTCCATTTGTGAAGTTAATCTCTGCCTTAGTATCTGCTCCTACTCCTTCAATTTTTGTTATTCTTCCTTTTCCGAAGCGGACATGTTCTACCATGGTTCCAATGGAGAGGTTTAATTCTTTTAAATTAATATTTTTTTCTGCAGAACTAGTCACAGGTTTAATTCTTCTTAATTTTCTAAGATTAGATTCTGAAGGACCTTTGGGTACAGTCCCAGACTGAGGCTTTCGTAACCTTAATTTACTCTTATCTACTTCATCAAAAATATCAACATCTAATAATGGTTTATAACGATGTTCTGTTATGGGGGTCAAATATTCTATAAACTGTTCCTCAATTTCTTCGATAAATCGACTTGGTTCTGCATCTATTAGTTTCCCCCAGCGATACCTAGACTGTGTGTAGGTAAGATAAGCTTGTTTTTCTGCACGTGTAACCGCAACATAAAACAATCGCCTTTCTTCTTCTAATTCACTACGAGTATTCATACTCATTCCACTAGGAAAAAGGTCCTCTTCCATCCCAACAATAAATACATAAGGAAACTCCAATCCTTTTGCTAAATGCACTGTCATTAATGCTACCTTATCTTCGTCATCGGTTTCTTTGTCTAAATCAGTAGCAAGGGCTACATCTTCCATAAATTCGGCAAGAGACCCAGTTGTATCAGCGATTTCTTTTTGTTCTTCCACAAAGTCCCTCATCCCATTTAGAAGCTCCTCAATATTTTCAATACGTGCTATTCCTTCTGGAGTCCCATCCTTTTTTAAATCGGTTAATAGTCCACTTTTTTTAGATACATGTTCTGTAATCTGAAAAGCATCAAAGCTATCATTCAAAACCTGAAAACTTTGAATCATTGTCACAAAATCACTAAGCTTTGCTTTGGTTCCTTTATTTATATTTATTTCAACTTTATCTATATTCTGCAT
>CAJXYJ010000093.1 GCA_913063255.1 uncultured Flavobacteriales bacterium
TAAAATTTTGAGTCATAGGCTTGCCAAGTTGGTGTTGGGATTTCCAATACTCGAATATAATAGAATGCGCTATGCTTTGGGTTAAAATCTGGATCGATCCAAACAGTTTCAAACCCAATATCTCCTATATCATTTGCATAACTTGCATCTTTAACATTCACTGTGTTTCCTACTGGAGTTGTACAACGACC
Source organism: uncultured Flavobacteriales bacterium (assembly GCA_913063255.1). GTDB lineage: Bacteria > Bacteroidota > Bacteroidia > Flavobacteriales > Flavobacteriaceae > Marifrigoribacter. The sequence goes on from CAJXYJ010000093.1 coordinate 192, forward strand.
ATTTGCTCCAATTTCTCGATTGTCAGATACTGCCAAATCATAAATGCGTTCTTGCCGTTCTCCGTTATCATCAATCCACCCTTTAATCATCTGCATTCTGTCTAAATTAGCACCATCAATATCTTTGGTTGTTCTTACTGTAAAAGATGGGCTTTTTTGACCTTTAGCAAAATTTAAATCGCCTCCCATTGGAACCCCTTTCTCATAACCATTTGCAACAAAATCATCCCCTAAATCACTATTATTAAAATCCCAACCTCCAAAGAAACGTACTATAATTCTAGTTCCTGTGGTCGCATAGGTCTCTTTATTTTCCATGGCATCATATATAGCCTCTCTCGTGTTTTCTTTTGACCAAACAGCAGCTAGACCAGCACCGATAGTCTCGTATGAATAACTTGACAAATTATCATCACCGCTTAAGGATCCAATTAATACATGTTTCCATCGGTCTGCTTCTGGTTCTAAATGCGATGCCTTTCCAAAGAAATTTTCTTCTCTTGTAGTAGCTAAGGATGTATGTGAATCTGTACCACCAATCATCCCAAATTTGTATGGATTCACACCCAGCTTATCTTCGAGTTGCATTCCTATTTGTAAAGCAGAACGAGTATATTCATAGGGTAACATCCAATCTTCCTTAGGGTTTAATCCTGCAATATCAGATTTATCCCAGCTACCATAATCTGCAAATTCATCATTAGGCGACATAAATGGATGCGCCTCACCATCTCCCTTTATTTGAGTGACCTCATATAGCGGTTCAAAACGTGCTCTTGTGGTAACATAATCCTTGTCAATTGGTTTACCATTCAATCTTTTTTCATCAGGAAACATCAATCCATTTGATAAATTACCATTATGAGCAATCGCTAATACAGAACCTCCAGTATTTTTTTCATAGTTGTCCATGTATTTCCAAAGATCTTCTGGATCATAGGAATCGAAAGTGCTAAATGGAAGGACTGTCTTTGCCTTTTCTGCACCATCTCTAAAAATTACAACTCGATGAAGATTTCCAGGTAATTTGGGGGTGTTAATTGATGTCCACTCAAAACCAATCATCGCAGTAAACTTTCCTGGATCATTATATTCATCAGCAAAAGCTAATTCACGATCCCATGCTGTACGCATCATTTCTGGACTATTGATACTATCAGTATTCATTGCTACTGTGGCAACCCATTTTTGAAATGCATCATGCCCTTTATCCGCTTTGACTAAATCATGTAATGTCTTCCCAAATTTGTTTTCTAATAATATCGGATTAGATTCGGCAATCATGGGTGCCGTTCCTAAATTTTCAGCATGATCTGCAATTACTAAAAAGTCTAAAGGACGAATCAATCTAACCGCCACCCCATGGGATGCAATTACTTGTTCTCCCATAGCAAATTTATAAGCATCTTCTGGCCCTAAAGTGTTACCAATCATACCTGCATCTGTAGAGTATGAAGTGTGTAAATGTGTGTCTCCCCAAAGTGGTTTGTCATATCCATCCGGTAATGATGTTGGTTCATAATCACCTACATAAGGAGAATACTCTTTTTCTTTTAAGGTTTGAGTCTCTTGTTTAGAATTATCAATTGATTCCGTTTTTTTTACTTCAGATTTACATCCAATGAGTAATAACAGTGTACATACAATTAGAACTAATTTTTTCATAATAATATTTTATTTAGGCGAATACCAAATTGGAGAGGTATACCCTCTTTGCTGTGCTGTCATTGGAACTTCGTCACCCATATCTGTAATGTTGAATCTTAATTTATCGTAAAGCGTCCAACGTGGTGTTGGTATTTCAATAACTCTTAAGTAATAGAATGCTTCCAATTCTGGATCAAAGTTTGGATCTGTCCAAACTGCTTTTAATTCTGTAGAACCAATTGAATTATCCCAAGAAGCATCGGTAAGGTTTACGGTATTACCCACAGCTGGAACTTTTCCTTTAGCATTGATTTCACGATCTCCAGACCAAATTACATCATACACTTGTTCGGCTAAAGTACCATCTGCATTTGCCCAACCTTTTACAATTTGAACTCTATCTAAACTTCCTCCTTCTGGATCCATTAAAGCATAGGTTATAAAAGTTGGAGATTTATCCCCAGCATTATTTAAGTCGCCACCCATTGGCACCCCTTTTTCATAACCTGCATCTACCAAATTATTTAAATCAGTATTGTTATAATCAAATCCTCCAAAGAATCTTAACTTCATTCTAGGACCAGTAGTTGCATAAGTTTCCTTACGTTTCATTGCATCCCAAAGAGATTCTCTAGTGTTTTCCTTTGCCCATACTGCAGCATATCCAGATGCTACTGTTTGCCAAGTCATAATTACTCCTTGGTCTGAAGTTACAAATGGGTGTTTCCAACGTTCTGCACTTGGTTCCACATTCGATGCTTTTCCAAAGAAATTATTATCATCTGCTGTTGCTAAAGTAGTGTGTGAATCTGTACTTCCTATCAATCCAAATTTGTATGGATTTGTTCCTAGTTTATTTTTAAATTTCAATCCTAATTTTAAAGCCGAACGAGTGTATTCACCAGCAAGCATGTCGTCTGTTTTTTTAACACTAAGATCTAAATTTCCAAAATCCCAATTTTCAAAATCTGCGAATTCATCGTTAGGTGATAAAAAGGGATGTGCTTCACCATCTCCTTTAATTTGAGTTGCTTCGTATAAGGGTTCCCATTTAATTCTTTCTTTTACATACGATTCATCAAAGGGTTCACCGTTCATTCTAGTTTCAGCAAACATTACACCGTTACTTAAATTTCCATTATGGGCGATGGCTAATACTTGCCCTCCCGTATTTTTTTCATAAGCTTCTAATTGTGGCCATAAAGTCTCTGGATCTGGAGATAAAGCATTGGTTACTGCAGGAATTTGTCCTAAGGTTTTATCTGCATTATCTCTGTAAATAACAACTCTGTGTAAATTATTTCCTTTATCTAAGGAAGTCCATTCGTAGCCTATAAAAGCAGTGAAATTTCCAGGATCATTATATTTTTCTGCTGCTTCTACTGTTGCAGTCCAAACCGATTTTTGCAATATAGGATCATTAGGGTCCATTTCCATTTTGGTATTAGAAAAGGCTTTAATCAATTCAAGAGCAGCTACAGCACCTTCACCGGAATGAATAAGACCGTTCCATCTTTCTCCTTGTTTGGTTTTCATCACCCATTCGTCTCCTGCATCAATTGCTTGAAAAAGTCCCATTCCATCAGAATGATCTGCTACCACTAAAAAGTCTAGAGGTCTAGAAAGTTTAGCTTTGATGCCAATTGAAGCGGTTACCTCTTCACCTTTGGCAAATTTATAAGCTTCGTCTAATCCAATTCTGTTTCCAAAAAGACCAGCATCCATAGAAAGATTGGTATGAAGGTGCGTATCTCCCCAAAAAACTTGAGTAGGATGCTCATTAGTTTCATCTTTAGAAGTTTCTGTTATTACTTTAACTTCTTCTTTTTCAGATTGCTTATCTGTAGCTTTATCATTTTTACAAGCAAAAAATGCTATAGATATTAATAGAATAGATAACTTTTTCATTGTTAATAGTATTGATTAGTTAATTTTATTGTGAAACGAAGTTACAAAAAAAAAGAACCCCATAAAATTGAAGTTCTTTTATTTAAATAATTAAGAAATGATTATTCTTCAGCAGCTACCATTGTAACCACTTGATACATGTCTTTTCCGTTTTGAGAAAAAGGAAGGTAGTAAGTCTCATGATAAACCACATATTTTTTATCTTCAATTTCTAATTCTTCTCCACCTTCAGGAATATTAGTAATAACAGCACCATCTGGAGCAGTTATTACTCGATATTCTCCATTATATTTTTCATAAAAGGCACCAGCAAAATAATAGTATGTTATATCGTTAAGTTGTATGGTTTCAACTCCATCAGGTAATGTATTTACAACAATATTAGTAGGTGCGTTAACCACAGTATATCCACCAGAGGATTGGGTATAATAAACTCCACTATCATAATAATAAGGGGTACTATTAACAGATACTATTATTGCAGTAACTGCAAGTGTTGCTACGAAAAAGCCCCAAGGATGCCAACTAGGACCATAATGATACCCTCTATACCCATGATAATGATATCCATGATAACCACGATGGCCATTGTAATAATGGCGGCTTGAACTAACGTGAACATTTCTATTCACATTTACATTGGTATTTCTATTTACATTTCTATTGGAATTACTGTTCCCTCTATTGTTGGAGGCATTATTCCTGTTATTAGAGTTGTTTCTAGTATTTGTATTCGCTTTATTTTTGCTATTACTTCTATTACCTGTACTCGCTTTGTTACTTCTATTACCAGTACTTGCTCTGTTATTAGAGTTTTTAGGAGTTACATTAGATTTACTTCTATTTTTATCGAAAGAAGATTTACTTGAATTCCTACTACTAGAAGATGAAGGACGGGTAGATTTATTATAACTACTGGTACTAGGCCTAGAACTTGACTTTCTAGATCCTCCATTTATAGAACTACTACTTCTATTAGCGCTAGAACTTCTAGCACTAGAACTACTACTTCTATTTCCTCCACTATAACTTCTACTAGAACCGCCACCTCTATTTCCGCCACCACCTCGTGCGCGCTGTGCCATTAAATCTGTTGCAGAAGAACCTACGAGTAACATTATAAAGAATACTATAAATTTATATTTTTTCATATCGTTTTTTTAATTTTGTTCTACAAACTTTTTTCTTTCAGAACCTGTTGGTGGTTGAAACTCAAACATTATATCTGGTAATTTTGGATTCATTCTCCAGTTAGAATAGGTTGCTTCATAATATTTATCCTCATTAGTTTTTGATGAAATTATCATTTTATGAGGTAAATTGGTTTCTTTTAGAATCCAAAACTGTACAATAGTTTCTTCATTGGTTGCCTCCAATGCAAAACAATCCACATCATCCATTTTTTCTTCTCCAAAATATAAAAGCTGATCGTAATTGTCTATCATGTCATCTGTTAATGAAGGGTATAGAAAATCTGCAGCAGGAAAATAAATGTTATAGGTCTCATGAATACTATCTATTAATTTTAAGGTATTGTCTGGAGCATCTAGAATGTCATATTCGTTTTTGTTGAATAAAAAATAAGCGAATTTCTCCCCATTATACCAAAAGCTTTTATCTCCTTTCGTGCCTTTGTTTTCAATAAACATTTTATTGGAATCTCGAAGATAAACATCACTTTCTTTAATGTTTTCTTCTCCTTTTTCATTGACAAAATAGCTGTTTACAGTATAACTTAAAGAAGTTAAGTCACCTATAGTTTCCGTTAATTTATCTAAGCTGTCTACCGCTCTTGTATCATACTCTCCACTTCCTGAATTACAGGAAACAAAAAACAAAGCAGCTAATAGTGAATAAATAATTGCATTTTTTTTCATAGGATTAGTTTTATTGAAAAATTTTGAAAGCACAAGTTATTATAAAAAAAATCAATTTTAAAGTTTTTATATAAAAAAAAGGAACCCCATTTCTGAGATTCCTTTTTAATAGTTAATAAATAATAAAAGTTACTTCACCACTTTAAATGTTTTTTCTTGGTTGTTAACAGTTACAGTTACTAAATAAACACTTGAATTTAAATGTCCCATAGAAATAGTAGAGTCCATTGTATTAGGAGTGGTATTAGAAACTAATTGCCCTGTCATTGTTGAAATTTTAACCGCAGAAATAATTTCAGAATGCTGGATATTTAATTCATTTTTCACAGGATTTGGATAAAGACTAAGGTCAGTGAAATAGCTTTCATTAATACCTAATGGTTCAGTTAATTTTAATACAAATCCTTCTAGATTCCCATTTGAATTTTTTCCAAGACCAACTACGGTAGAACCATCTTCAGATATTGCTAATGGTAAAGCAAACACCATTCCTAGAGTATCTATTTCTAAAGCTTCTGCATACTCATTAAGGTCAGTCATTCCTTCTGCATCGGTATGGATAAAACCGCGTCCTTCCGCTGGGAAAGGTCCAAAAGGTCTATAGAATCCAACAGAAATTTCACCATCTTCAGAAAAACCACTAACTGCACCATTCCACATGGGTTGAGGACTTGGACCAATATTTACCATACCTGTAGCTTCGCTATATTTCCATGCTTGTTCACCATTATCAAAATTTCCGCTGCCGCCATACCAAACACCGTCGTTAGACATCACTCCAATTTCTGTAGCTGGATATCCATTGTCAAAATCTAATAAGGTTTGTACTCCGTTTTCCCAAATTGCTGCTTGTCTCTGTCCAATTTCATCATCTTGCCAACCTGCAATGATAGAACCATCATGGTTTGCAACATTTACTCTTGTACTTCTGTTAGTGACAGTTGTACCCATGTCAACCATACCATTTTCTTCGGTCCAATTTATCGCATGTGCCTCACTAGCACTAACCCATCCAAGACCTACTACTGTCGAACCATCTGCAGATACCCCCCAAGCAGAACTTGTTGAACTACCTGAAGAAGCTCCAATACCACCAAGATTAGTCCATGTTTGTGTGGTAATATCGTACATTGACATTTCAGCTAAACCTGTATCCGAATTTATTGCAGATGCAGTAATTAAAGTTCCTGCGCTATTGATTGCCGGGCGCCCTCCATATCCTTGAGAAGGAACTCCACCTATTAAAGTAACTCCATTGTCAATGTCCCACATAAAATTTTCGTTTGGATTGCTACCAGCAACAACAGTACCATCACTGTTCACATCTCCGCCTGTAAAAGATACTCCAAGTGTATAAACTTGAGCTTGTAAATTGGTTATCGCTAATAAACCTATAATAATTAATGTACTAATTTTTTTCATAACTAATTGTCTTGTTTATTTATAATTTTTAGCGAATGTACTTGTTTAATAAGGCTATAAAAAAGACTTGTCTTTGTGATTTCATGAAATTACAAAGACAAAAAATGGTTTAAGTGATTGAAGTGTATTGTGATACTGTTTATTGTTTAAAACTTCACATATATGTTTGATGAGGTTACTTTTTTAAAAGCTGAATTTTATTTTTAAATGTTTTCAGGTTCTTTTCAGACTTTTTCATCAAAAACAGAAGTAACAAAACAGATAGAATTATTAAAATAATAAGTAACAAACGAATTTTAAATCCTTGTGATTTTATCTCCCCAATTTCTTTTTTGTTTTCTTCTAAAACATGAGATATAGATTGGTTGATTGTTTTTCTTTTAGTATCCTTAATTAAAGCTTGTGTTTCTAAAAATTTGGTATAATATTTTTGGTGATTTTGTAATTGATTTAAAGCTAAAAAATTATTAGCAAGCGCTTCATAAAGCCCTTGGTTTAATATTAAATCTCCAACCTCTTTTGAGGTTAATATAGCTTCATGGAGTACTAAAATTGCTTCTTGATGTTTCCCTTCGATAGTATATACTTCTCCTAGACCTTTTTGTGCAAATCCTTGTAAACTATTTGCGTCAATTTTTTTAGCATAAATGATAGATTCATTAAAACTAATTTTTGCTGAATCTATTTGTTTTAACATAATAAAGCAGTTTCCTTTATTATAGGTTAAGGTGCTTAAGTTAGCATTCATCACTGTGTTTTTTGCAACAATTTTCTTGTATTGGTATAAGGATTTATTAAAATAATTTAAAGCGATATCACAGCTCATTTGTTCTCTATAAATAAATCCACGAATAATATAATTATAACCCAATAGAGATGCTACAGAATCTTCGTCTTTAGAATAAGTATTTGTTAATTTTAAAGCTTCATCTAAATATTCAATAGCTTTATCGTAAATTTTTAATTGTTGGTATTGTACACCAATTTTATTGAGCGTTCTTATTTTTAAAGCACTAATTTTATCATCATTAAAATTATTTTTAGCCATTAAAGCATACTCTAAGGACTTTTCATAATTTCTTTTAGAGGAATATCCTGTGGAAATTAATATTAATGCTCTAATTTTTTGTGAAGAAGTGGCTTCAGTATTTGTGTAAATTTCAAGCCCTTTTTCAATAGCACTATCTGGGTCTTCAAAAATTTCAAGTGTTGCTTTACTAAGAATACTGTCTATGTCTTTTTGTGCATATAACGGAGTTATAATCATAAAAATGATTAAGATAAATATGGCTCTATTATATTTTTGAAAAATTTTAAACATAAACTCCTTAATTAGTTTCTTGGGTATTTATATCCCCGTTCTTAATTTCTTTTTTTAATAGATTTATAAATATAGTTGGTGAAATTCCAGTAGTAGTTTTAAAAACTGTTGCAAAACTGCTATGCGAAGAAAAACCACTTTCTTTGGCTAAATAACTTACTTTATAATTTAAATATTGAGGTTTATTTTTTAATTTTTCAATGATATATTTTATTCGTAAATCATTGATGTATACGTTAAAATGTTTCCCTTTGTATTTATTAATTACTTCCGAAAGGTATTTAGTGTTGGTATCCATTAGTGAAGCCAATCGTGCTAAAGACATGTCTTTATTTGTACATCGTGTAGAAGATTCGAATTTATTAAGTTTGGTTAATAGGGTTTGTTCTGTTTTTTCTGGAATGATTAAACTTTTTCCCATCTCTTTTTTCTTAATGGGATTCTTTATCGAATTCTTTTTGATGTTTTCTGTGTATTTTAAAATACTTTTATATTGCTTTTCTTTTGTGCGATACCAAAATTTAAGAATAATAATTGTGAGAATAATTATTGCTAATAAGGTGCCTAAAATAGTAGTATAACGATTATACTTATTATTGGTGGACTTGTATAATAGATTTTGTTCTTCGTTTATAAAATTATAAACGGTATTAATGATTAGATTTTCTTGAATATTTAACTCATTATTCAATAAAGAAGCTCTTTGCCTATAAGTATAGAATTTTTCTTCTTCAGCTAATGCATAGAAAGTAGAAGCTAAATTTTCTGAAATACCATTTTGATAGGGTTTGTTATTTAAGCTTTCGGCTAGAATTAAAGCTTCTAGATACTTTTTGGAAGCTTGCTTATATTCTTTTTGTAAAAAATATAGTTTCCCTAATTCAGTTAAAGAAATCATTTCTAAGTAGTGATTTTCCCCTTCTTTTTTTATGAATTGTAATGAATTACTTATATAATAATTGGTAGAATCTAATTGAAGGCTTTGTGAATGAACTCTAGCTAAATCTATATAAATTGAACTAAGTTTTTGATACGAATGTTTCTCTTTGCTATTTATAAAATTTTGTTTTCCCTTGTTTAGAAGGGTTAATGCTTCAATAGGATTTCCATTCTCTAGGCTTTCTAATGCCATGTTTATATCCTTTTCACTTTCTAATTTGAAAGAAATACGAGAATCTTTATTTTCATTATTAATTACATTAGCAGATTCTAAATACTGATTTGAAAGTTCATATAGATTTAATTCCCGAAAAATTAATGCGATAAATGATTGTACATTTATTTGGGTTTTCGAAGGAAGTTGGTCTAAAGTTTTAGTGACATTTAATAATGAATTAAGTGCTTCATTATAATTTCCTTGTACATAATAACTTTTTGAAAGAATGTAATTAGCTTCAGCTACATTAATAATAGAATTAGCATTCACTACTAAATAGTTGCAAATTTCTATAGATTGTAATGGGTCGTTATAAAGCGAATTTTCAGCCTTAAGTAATAAATCGTTTATTTCGGTATTGGGTTGCGCATAAAAAATAGCGGCGTTTAAAAGAATAAGTAAACGAACCAAGCGCATATTAAATCGTTTTTTTTTAATTGTACCCTAAGATAGTGATTAACAATTTATATAAAGAATATTGTTATTTGCGAGTAAATTAAATGCAGACAAAGAAGAATTTTTAATCCATTATTGATGAGTTATATCTGTTAATGTGCAAGTTTAAAATTGAAACATTAATACATATAAAAATCACAAACGATTAATAAATAACATCACCTCAGAATCAAGATGATGTTATTCATTTTGTAATTATTCATCTACCAACACCCATTCTCCTTTATCTAATAAAGGAATAGCTTGTTTGTATTTTACTGTTTTGTTTTCACCACTCATCACGTGTTTGATAGTGACTTTATCGTTACGACCAATTTTTGGTTGCTCTCTAACAATAGTTTCGGTTACTTGTTGTTGGCGCTGTGTTTGTCCAGCTGCACGAGTTTCTGCTGCACGTTCATCCATATTTTGGATTTCGTCTTTTTGCTCTCTTAAGTTTTTATTCGATTTAACTTGTTGTGCCTCTCTAATTTGTTGCTGGTTTTCTTGAGGTAATTCTCCTTTAAATAAGAAAGATATAACATCTTTATTTACCTGCTCAATCATAGCTTTAAACATTTCGAAAGCTTCAAACTTATAGATCAATAATGGATCTTTTTGTTCATGAACCGCTAACTGAACCGATTGTTTTAACTCGTCCATTTTACGTAAATGTGTTTTCCAAGAATCATCGATGATAGCTAAAGAGATGTTTTTTTCAAAATCTTGAATTAACTGTTTCCCTTGAGTTTCATATGCTTTTTCAAGATCTGTAGCTACATTTAATGTTTTAACACCATCTGTAAATGGCACTAAAATACGTTTGTATTGATCTTTTTGAGTTTCGTAAACGTTTCTAATTACTGGAAAAGCAATTTCTGCATT
>CAJXYJ010000094.1 GCA_913063255.1 uncultured Flavobacteriales bacterium
CTTGTGCTGGTAATAAATTATTGCCATCGGGACCGAACATAACAGCATTAGTCATTTCGTTTTTCACCAGCTGTAAACTCATTAACCTGTTGTCTACATAGGTAAACCTAGAACCAGAGAAATTGATCATATCAATTTCTATCTGATCTTTTTCAATATTATCATATAAAGATTTTACAATTTCTTTTGGATTATCATGCATGTAAAACCCACCAAATATTAAATTAACACCCAATATTCCAAGTGTCTCTTGTTGCAATTGCGCATTGGTTTGTTTGAATCTAATGTGGATTATTATTTCATTATATCCTTCTAAAGGATCCAATTGAAATTTAACACCTACCCATCCATGACCCTTAAATTTTTTCGAAAAATCTATAGTTGCCACGGTATTAGCATAGGAGAAAAATAATTTCTCAGGATGTTTTTTTCTACTTAATCTGTCTTCCATGAGTTCAATTTCATGGGAAAGCATATTTTTTAATCGTGGTTGAGTTACATAACGCCCATCGGATTCAATTCCATAAACGGCATCAGAAAAATCTTTGTCATAAGCAGACATTGCCTTTGCAATTGTTCCGGAAGCCCCACCTGCTCTGAAAAAGTTACGTACCGTTTCTTGACCTGCACCAATTTCTGCAAAAGTTCCGTAGATGTTATCGTTAAGGTTAATTTGTAAAGCTTTTTGTTTTATGGTCAAAACTTTACTTATTTCTTTATCCCCTTTTAATCTTACTGACATGACAATTTTTATTTATAACAAAAGTATAAAAAAATAAAGTTATTAAGTAATAAAAAAGCTATTTCATTAACCGAATTTTCTATATTTTATGGGTAGTGAATGGGCTTTGAATATTTTTTGTTTTTTAACAGCCTTTCAACCTAATTACTCTATTCATTGCATTAGTTATAATTCCTTCTTATTTGAATTATAATATAGAACTATAATAATTTTTCACTTACTTTGAAAATTATGGAAATTACATTTTTAGGCACTGGTACATCCCAAGGAATTCCTGTTATTGGGAGTTCACATCCTGTATGCCAAAGTGAAAACCCTAAAGATAAACGATTGCGAGTTTCTGTTTTGCTATCCTGGGATACTTATAATTATGTGATTGATTGTGGTCCAGATTTTAGGCAACAAATGTTACGAGAAAACTGTTCTAAAATAGATGGGATTTTATTAACCCATGAACATAGTGATCACACAGCTGGTATTGATGATATAAGACCTTTATATTTTCGACAAGGACATATGCCATTTTTTGCACATCAAAGAGTTTTTGAATCCCTTTATAAAAGATATTCTTATATTTTTGAAAATGAAAATAAATACCCAGGAGCTCCAACCATTGAGGAAATTGAAATTGTTAAAGACAAATCTTTTATAATAGGAGGGAAGACAGTTGTTCCTATTGAAGTTCTTCATAATGAATTACCAGTTTTAGGATTTCGAATAGAAGATTTTACTTATCTAACCGATGTAAAAACAATTGCTGAAGAGGAGATAAATAAAATAAAAGGAACCAAGGTATTAGTGATAAACGCCTTAAGAGAAAAGCCTCACTATTCACATTTAAGTCTATCTGAAGCATTGCAAATAATCGAAAAAATTAAACCAGAAAAAGCATATTTAACCCATATTAGCCATTTATTAGGATTTCATGAAGAAGTAGAAAAAAGACTTCCAGAAAATGTATTTATTGCTTATGACACCTTAAAAATCAACTTATAATTATGAAGAGAACCATCTTTATGTATTTATTCTTTTTTGCAATACTGTTTGTTATATTTCAGTATATGAATGAAAAGAAAATATTCGAAAAGCAAGAAAATAAAATAGAGTCACAAAGAAGTAAGATAAAGCAACTGGAAAAGAGCCTGAAAATAGCAACAGATTCTACCGAGGTGTTAACTAATACTGTTTTAGATTTAAATTATTTTACCCTTCAGGGCAATGAAAATGCAATGTCTTATTTTGAAAGTCTTGGTTTTGAATCTGGAGATATTGAAAAACTGGTTGCAGAGCATATTTATGAAGAAAACTTAAAAAGTGGAGATAATCCTATAATTCCATTTGATGGAATCAATGGTTCTATGAAAATTAATAAAATTCGTTTTTTAAATCATAAGTGGATTATTGCCGACTTTACAGATGGCAAGTATTGGGGAGAAATGGTAATTGAATATTATATTACTACAAATAAGAAGATTGAACTGACTTCGGTGGCTTCTTTATTATATCCATCAATTTAATTAGGAAGATCATTTCGATACATCCCGAAGAAAAATTGGGACACTCAATGATCTATTGGTATTGAAGTACCCTAAATGATTCCAATATTTTTTGGATCAGTATCGAAGGGCGAAAATATGGTTTTAATAATTAACTAATGGCATTAAGAATGCCTTGATAACCATTCCTTAAGTTCATAAAAATTTTGAGGAGCAACACCGTGACCAACAGGAAATTCAGAATATTCACAATTAATATTTAAATTTTGCAGGAACGGTTTTGTTTTTCGAGCCCAATCCACAGGGATTACTTGATCTACACTGCCATGAGAAGAATAAACGTTTAATTTACTAAAATCATTATTAACATAATTTTCTTTAAAAATGGCTTCATTAATATAGCCACTTAAACCAATAATGTTTTTAATTTTTTCTGGAAAACTTAATCCTACCGCTAAGCTTAATATGGTTCCTTGACTAAAACCTAATAAGGTTATGTTATCCGAATCAATATTATAAACAGAAATGATTTCATCAATGCATTTTAGTACTAAATCTCTTGATATAATTGCTTGTTCATCATCACTCCATTTTCCATTAGCATTATCAAAATGGATGGCATACCAAGCATTTCCATAGGGTTGCATAGCATAGGGAGCTTTTAAGGATATTATGGTATAGTTATCTGGCAATTCACTGGCAAACGAAAACAAATCGTTTTCATCGCTTCCATAGCCATGAAGCATTATAATTACTGGTGATTTTTCAGAGGTGTTTTTTGGAGCTTTATAATTATGCTCTAAAGAGAGGGTTTGCTTATTCATATATTAATCTAAAAATTTAAACCATTTTTGAAATAATTCAGAAATTATAGGAATTCCTTTGGTTTTGCCAGTAATGGCCATTAGTAATGAAAATACCCACATTAAAAATGAGATAACCCAAAGGGTTTGTCCTATATATTGTAAAATATAATTGCCATCAAAAAAAGTTATGGAAATAAATAAAAAGATTACTAATCCAAACATATTTTTAATATGATAAGAAACAAACTTATCTTTTTCATCCATATTTAATATATAGGCTATAATCAATCCTATAAATGTAATATATGCCAATATTGCCTTGTAACTTCCTGTTGTTTTATTTTTCATAAGCTGATTTTTTTATTAAAGATCCTAATTGCTTAAATTAGTAACTCTAATTTGCAAATCTAATTATTATGAATTCAAATTCTTTCCTTTTTTTATTTTTCATTTTGACACATTCAGTAATAAGTCAAACCTATGAGGGAGATCGAGTATTAACAGTGCGTTCTCATGATTCAATAAACGACTTGCCTAGAGCAAAAGGTGCTTTGGGTATTAATATGAAGTTAAATGGATATTATGATGTTTATGGGGGATTGCAGGATAGTGAAACATTTAATATTGGTCAGATAAATGTTTTTGGAACAGATGATTCTCAGAGTTTTAAAATGGATATGTACCAAACTCAAGTATTTATACAAGGAGACTATATTACAAATGGTGGAGAGAATATGAAAGCGATTGTAGAATTTGACTTTTGGGGAGGAGATGGACATATGAGATTGCGTAAAGCTTATGTAGAATTCAATAATTGGCAAATTGGTCAAAACTGGAACAATTTTGGAGACGAGGTTTTATGGCCTAATGTTATGGAATGGGAAGGGCCACCTTCTGGAATTTGGATTAGAACGCCACATATAAAGTATTTTAATACGTTTAAAAACCAACAATGGATTTATGAAGTTAGTTTAGAAGCGCCTATAATAGATTATATTTCATTAGGAGAATTAGAACCTTTAGTTGAAGAAGAGAATCAGGTAACTCCAGATTTAACTGGAGCAATTAAATATAAAAGAGAATGGGGACATTTTCGTTTTTCTTCCATTCTTAGAAATATACGCTATAAATTAGATGGTGAAACCGATAATTTTATTGGCTACGGATTTACATTAAGTGGAATTTACAAAACAGAAAGAAAAAACAATCTTCAATTTCAATTAATTGGAGGAAAAGGAATTAATGCTTATTTAACAAGTGTTTCGGGTTTAGGCTTTGATGGTTACCCAACTATAGAAGGCAGTTTTGATGCAGCCCCTTCTTATGGAGGTTGGATTTCATACGAATACTATTTTAATCCTAAATTTCATTCAAATTTAGTTTTTGGATATACTAAATATAAATTTGATGACATGGAACGCTATATTCTTTCCGAAGACCTTCCAAATGATCCAATAGATGACACACTCGTTTTGGGTGGAGATTATTCTAGTTACCATTCTTACGGCATCATTAATTTTATGTATGATCCATTTAAAAGAATGACTATTGGCTTAGAATTAGATTATGGGTTAAAGGAAGTAAGCTATAGTGGGTTTGCCAATGATGCATATTTGGATAAGACAAGAGAAAGAGATGCAATGCGAATAAGTTTTGGATTTATGTTTTTCTTGTAAAATCTTATTATATTTTAGCTATTTGAAACCAGATTGCATGAAACCCTACTTTTTATTTTTTTTTATCTTTTTAATGTTATCCTGTACTAACGAAAATAAAAAAAGCAATTATACAGAAATTACAAAAACCTCAAGACAGTTTGTCGATGGTTATGTAGGGGATAAAGCATGTACAACTTGCCATCTAATAGAGGTAGAACTTTGGCAAGGGTCACATCATGATTTGGCCATGCAAATTGCAACTGAATCTACTGTTTTAGGGGATTTTAATAATATTGAAACAACTATAGATGGTGTTGAATATTTTTTCTTCAAAAAGGAAAACGATTTTATTGTTAAAATTAAAGAAATAGATAATTCTGAAAAGGAATATAAAATAGCATACACTTTTGGTATAACTCCATTACAACAATACTTAGTAGATTTTGATAAGGGAAAAAAGCAAGTACTACGAGTTACTTGGGATGTTATCGATAAAAAATGGTTCCATCAATATAAAGGAGATAAAATTGCACCTCATGATTGGTTGCATTGGACAAAAGGTGCCCAAAATTGGAATACCATGTGTGCAGAATGTCATTCTACAAATTTGAAAAAGAATTACTCCATAGAAGAAGATTCTTTTAACACATCTTATTCTTCTATTAATGTAAATTGTGAAAGTTGTCATGGACCAGCTGAAAAACATCTTTCCTGGGCTGAAAATAAAACGGAAGATAAAAACACTTATATATTAACAGGGAAAAACCAGAAAGAACAACTAAATGTTTGTGCTACTTGCCATGCCAGAAGAGTAAAGCTTACAGAGAATTATACTCCAGGGGAACATTTTGAAGATCAATATATGGTTCAAAATATCACAAACAATTATTACCATGGCGACGGGCAAATAGAAGAGGAAGATTATGTATATGGTTCTTTTATGCAAAGTAAAATGTTTGCAGAAGGAGTTAAGTGTAACGATTGTCATAATGTGCATAGCCTGAAGTTAAAATTTGAAGGAAATAAATTATGCTTACAATGTCATGTTCCAGCAAATTATGAAACAGAAAAACATTATTTCCATAAGCAAAATACGGAGGCAAGTCTTTGTATAAATTGTCATATGACAGGAAAAAACTATATGGGAAATGATTTTAGAAGAGATCATAGTTTTAGAATTCCTAGACCTGATCAAAGTGAAAAATTTGATACCCCAAATGCTTGTACTAATTGCCATAAAGACAAAACAAATCAATGGGCAGCAAATGCTATAATTGAAAACTATGGAAAAAAGAGAGCAGCACACTTTTCAGAGGCTTTATTATTAAGTACTCAAGATAATTTAAACCCTAGTCAACGTAACGAATTAAATTCTTTTATCAATGATTTAAAATATCCTGAAATTGCCAGAGCAACGGTAATTGAAAATTTGGACTATTACAATCAGGAAGAATATGATTCTTTATTGGTAGCATTAAATGATTCATCGGCAATAGTTCGATATAATGCCTTGTTGAAATTTAGAAACCTTGCTCCTCAAGAAAGAGTGTCCATTGCGCTAAAGCATATCAAAGATACTGTGCGTTTGGTAAGAATTGGTGCGGCTCAATTAATAATCGGATTAGATGAAAACACATTAATAGGGGTAGACAAAAATAATTTTATAACTTCTAGGGGGGAGTTGGAAACGATGTTGTTTAGCAATGCAGATTTTTCTAATGGTAGGATGCAATTAGGAGATTATTACCTTCAAACAAATAATATTGAAAAAGCTATAGAGAATTATGAAATGGCATTGACTAAAGATAGTTTGTTGTTACCTGTTTATTCAAACTTGGCTACTGCTTATAGTTTGGTAAATAATTTTGAAAAAGCGAATAAAACTTTAGATAAGTGGATAGAATTTGATCTTACAAATAGTCGTCCTCATTATCTAAAAGGGCTGCTTAATTTTGAAAATAATAACAATGAAGTTGCTATAAATGAATTGAATGCTGCTATAAAATTAAATCCAAACGAAACTCGATCTATGTATAATTTGGCTACCTATTATTACCAAGAAAATAAGGATTTAAACTTAGCTGAAAAATATATTAAAAAGGCATTAAAGGTGAACCCAAATCAATCGGATTACGAATATCTTCTTGCTTTAATTTATCAGGCTCAAGGGAAAAATGAGCAGGCAAACAGTATTATTCAAAAATTGAAAGCTAATCAGTAATGAATATTTGTTTTATTCAATTAGATTAATAATCTTTCAAATTTTCGCATCAAAACCATTCCTAGTTTTACAAAATAATTTCTATTCTTTATTGTTCAATACTTCTTCCAAAGGATTTCCAATAGACCCAGACGGAAACTTAATATTCAAATACCTTGCAATTGTTGGTGCAATATCTGTTGGTGAAACCCGTCGATTGATTGTTTGTGCAGAAATCCCGTTTCCAGCAAAAAATATGGGAACATAGGTATCATAAGGCCATGGCGATCCATGGATGGCTGCGATGCCTTCAAGACCCATTTTTTGTGCCTCATCTGTAGAATGTAAAAACCAGTATTGTTCCTGGATCATATGAATGTTACCAGATCGTACAGGGTGAAAATTTCGTCTTATTTGAATTTGCAAAGGTGCATTTGAAATCCTACCTTCTAGCAGGTCGCTACGGGTTTGTGCGTATGCGATCCCAGGAATTTTCATAACCTCGTCGGCAATAAAACTTTCTACTTCTTCAATATCGAGTTTGGCTTCTGTAATGGCTTGCATGTTTAAATAGAGATAAGGATGACTATGTGTGGCAATTAGATCATCACGACCATAACGTTCCATTAATACTTTGTTTAATGGTCCTTGCTCTCTAAAATAAGTGAAATCGAATCGTCCGGTTTCCTTTCCAATTGTGGTCATGTATTCAGGTGCTTCAGGTGCCCCATGATCGGCTGATAAAACGATTAGTGTGTTTTCTAATCCAACGGTTTTATCGACATAAGAAAAAAGGTCAGCTAAAATTCGGTCAAGTCGTAGTATATTATCTTCAGACTCTAAACTCGACGGTCCAAATAGGTGCCCAATATAGTCGGTGGATGAAAAACTAACCGCCAGAAAGTCAATAGCATCACCTTGACCTACATTTTCATTTTCAATAAGTGTTTTCGCAAAATCAATAGTCAACTCATCTCCAGCCGGTGATAATGACAAAATGAGATAAAGATATTTATTGTCACCATATTGGTGTGGAAAGGTTCTACCTAAAGGTTGAAAATCTGCTTCATAAGGACGATCATCTAAATCTTTTGCAAAGTAGGAGGAAGGGTCTTGAAGTAAACCCCATGTCTTTCCTTTGTATTGATCGGCCAGTTTGGCATCATTCCAATTCTGAACCCATTGTGGATATTCATCATAATAATAAGTGCTTGTAACAAATTCCCCTGAACTTTTTGAATACCAAAATGCTTTTCCTGCATGCCCACCTGGGATGATGGCTCCGCGATCTTTGACTGATACACTAAACACACGTGATTGGCCTGCATTAGAGATAACCAACTCATCACCAATAGTGGTGGAAAGTAAGTTGTGTGGCGAGATGCCCTCATGAGGTTTGGGATCTTTTCCTATCATATGATAACGATCATCTTCAGTATTATAAACCGAATTACCAGTTAACGGATCGATCCAATTATTACCAACCAATCCATGTCTCGATGGGTCGGCACCCGTAAATAGAGTAGCATGTCCTACGGCTGTTTCTGTATTAGCATGACGATAATGCGCGTTTGTGTAGTAAGTACCATCTTCTATAAGATAGCGCAATCCACCTTCACCTAAACGATCCAAAAATCGTGTTGGCAAGTCACCACGGAACTGATCAACCGTTATCTGTAGAACAAGTTTAGGCTTGACTGTACTTGATTCTTGTGCCTGTAAACCTAAAGACAGGGTAGCCAGCAACAATGTCAAGCGAAGTGTTAGTTTTATTTTTAAATTTTTAATGATTTCTAGTTTTAAATTTTTAATTGAAAAAAAATGAACTACCATTATTCCCTAAATGACCAATCTAGTTTGACCGTGTTACAAATAAGACCAGATAATTTTTATTATCTGGTCTTATTATATTTTTAATGATTTCCTGGATTAGATAATTTCTCCATTACGTTGTCTAAGGAAAAACTTGCTGCTTTCATACGCGGAGGGTACTCTTTAAAAGTCATCAAGAAATCACCTACTATATCTTGTGAAGGAACTAAAAGATAGGCTCTTTCTAACAACCAGTCATAATATGAGTTGGAAGATATTGTTGCGAATTCATAGGGGTCCCTTCTTAAATTTAATATTAAAGGTATCCGTAATGGAACAAATGGATCCATCCAAACTCTAAAGCCTCCTGCAGTTTTTTGTTCCATAAATATTAATTTCCAATCATTATAACGAAGCGCTGTTAAGTCTCCATCATCAGAGAAGTAAAAAAGTTCATGGCGTGGGCCATCTTTTTCTTTTCCTATAAGATGAGGTAACATATTATATCCATCTAAATGAACTTTAAATGTTTTATCTCCAATTTTTTTGCCTTTTAACAATTCTTCCTTAATATTATCATTACCTGCAGCAGCAACGAATGTAGGCAACCAATCCAAACCGGAAATAATTTCATTAGAAATAGATCCTGCTTCAATATGCCCAGGCCAACGAATCATCGATGGTGTTCTCCATCCACCTTCCCAATTGGTGTTTTTCTCTCCCCTAAAAGGACTTGAAGCAGCATCCGGCCAAGTATTTTTATGTGGACCATTGTCTGTACCGTATTGCACGATGGTATTATCGGCAATTCCTAATTCATCTAATAGATCAAGTAATTGGCCTACATGCATATCGTGTTCAATCATTCCGTCACCATATTCGTCCTGTCCAGATATTCCTCTTAACTCATCTTTAACATGAGTTATAAAGTGCATTCTTGTTCCATTCCACCATACAAAGAAAGGTTCTCCAGATTTAACTGCATCGCGAATAAATCTTATAGCTCCTTCTATGGATTCATCATCGATAGTTTCCATTCTCTTTTTTGTAAGAGCTCCTGTATCTTCAATTTTTCCTCCCGCAATGGAATGTATTACACCGCGTGGACCATATTTCTCAGCAAAATTTGGGTATTTTTCAGGATCAGGATAATCTAAGTTTTCAGGTTCTTCCTCGGCATTTAAGTGATATAAATTTCCGAAGAATTCATCAAATCCATGATTGGTTGGTAGATGTTCATCTCTATCTCCCAAGTGGTTTTTACCGAATTGTCCTGTCCTGTAGCCAAGTGGCTTTAACAATTCTGCAATGGTGGGGTCCTTCTCTGAGATCCCTTCTTCTGCACCCGGTAAACCTACTTTACTTAAGCCCGTTCGAAAAACACTTTGCCCCAATATAAATGTTGAGCGCCCTGCAGTACAGCTTTGTTCTGAATAGTAATCAGTAAAGATCATACCTTCATTTGCAACTCGATCAATATTGGGAGTTCGATATCCCATCAACCCCATGGTATAGGCACTGACGTTGGATTGACCAATATCGTCTCCCCAAATAACGAGGATATTGGGTTTGTCTTGTGCAAATGTTATCGAAACCATTAAAATGAAAACGAGACAAAATAACGTTTTAATAATTTTCATAATTTTTTAATATTAAATTAATTTCTTTTAGCAGCTTCCATCTGTTCTAAGACTTTATCTAAACTAAAACTTCCAACTTCTTGTCGTTGAGGAAACTCTTTAAAAGTAGCTAAAAATTCTCCAATTTTGGCTTGTGCTGGCACTAATAAATACATGCGCTCAGCCATCCAACGTCTATAGTCTTCAGAATCATGTTCTGCTCTTTCAAAAGGATCTCCCAAAAGATCCATTAACATCGGAAATCTTAATGTAGTATATTGTTTTTGCCAAACATTAAAGCCGTGATTTTCTTGAATTTTAAAGTGCATTTTCCATCTTTTGTATCGGAAGGCATTTAAACCACCATCATCATCAAAATA
>CAJXYJ010000095.1 GCA_913063255.1 uncultured Flavobacteriales bacterium
ACTAAAGGGGAACTATTTGGTGAAAAAGCAATTTTGGGAGAAGAAAAAAGAAATGAGTTTGCCAAATCTGTAGACAACAGTACCTCTATTTGTCCTGTGGATGTGAACACTATGCATGACTTAATGCGGGATAATAAACCTTTCAGTTTTAAAATTTATAAATTAATTGGTTTTAGAATTAAACGATTAGAAAGAAGATTGGAACTCATTATGTTTAAGGATACAAAAACTAGGTTAATCGAATTTTTAAATGAACTTTGTGAAGATTACGGCTATGATTGTGAAAAAACAGGAAACAAAATCATAAATCATCCTTATACTCAAAAGGAAATCGCTTCATTAATTGGAACTTCCAGACCCACACTTAATATATCTTTAAATGAACTTAAGGAGGAAAACTTCATTGATTTCAACCGAAATCAAATAACTATTTTTAAAAATACTGTTTAGTGTTAGCTAGCTAACATTTAAAGTTATTCTTGTCATTTACATTTGTTATATAATATAAAAAACAAAAAAATGATGACTAGAAAAATGATTTTAGCCTTTTCAATTATAGGCTTATTAATAAGCTCTTGTAGTAGTGATGATGACAATTCTTCTGCTACTGCAAACTTAACTTTAAACCTTGATGGTTTAGAAGAATTAGGAAATGACTTTGTTTACGAAGGATGGATTATAGTTGACGGAAGCCCTGTTTCAACAGGAGTGTTTTCTAGTGTAACTTTCCCACAATCTTTTACTGTAGACGCAGCTCAATTAGATCTTGCGACCACTTTTGTTCTTTCCATAGAACCTGCAGTAGATGATGACCCATCGCCTGCTGAAACAAAGATACTAGTAGGTGATTTCTCCGGATCTTCAGCAAATGTAAATTCAAAAGCACTTGTAGGAGATTTTAGTAACTCTTCCGGTAAATATTTTCTTGCAACTCCAACAGACACTGACGATACTAATGAAGCAAGTGGTGTTTGGTTTTTAGATAATACTAGTGGAAGTGCAGTTGCTGGATTAGATTTACCAACATTAGGAGATGGATGGAAATATGAAGGTTGGGCAGTTATAAATGGTCAACCAGTTAGTACAGGAACTTTCACTTCTGTTTCTGCTGCTGATGATAACGCTAGTACCTCACCATATAAAGGTGGCGCTGGAGACGGACCTCCATTTCCAGGGGAAGATTTTTTGCAAAATGCACCCTCAGGATTATCATTCCCAACCGATTTAAAAGGGAAAACAATTGTAATTTCAGTAGAGCCTAGTCCAGATAATAGTAACTTACCTTTTACATTTAAACCTTTAGCACATATGGTACCTGCAAATGCTGAAAATCATACCGTAATTTCTATGGGAGATGGACCAGTAAAAGAAATTTCAGGATCTGTTACAAGATAAAATTACCCCAATTTTTAAACTAAGGTGCAATGTTTTATTTTTTAACCATTGCACCTTTAACTTATAGTATTTTGTTCTTTTTTACAGGAGAATTTTTAATTACATCCGATAAAACAATTTGTGTTTTGGTTTCACCATAATTTATCAATTGATCAATAAATTTTTCTAAGTGATTTTGGTCTTTCAATATGACTTCCAAAACAATATTTTCATTACCAGTAATCCGATAACAATTAAGTACTTCATCATACTTTTTAACCATTTGTAGAAAGGGCTTTAATTTCCCCATAAATGCACGAAGTGTTATAATTGCTTTAAACTGATATCCTACATCAAAAGGAGAAACCATGGCGTGATATCCAGAAATAATTCCCATATCCTCCATTTTTTTAATTCGTTCTGAAACTGCTGGAGAACTAATACCTACTTTTCTTCCTATTTCTACATTGGATTGCCTCGCGTTTTCTTGAAGACAATGCAATATTTTCCAATTTAAAGCATCTAAGGACATATTAAGGATTTTAACTATTAATACATTAAATATTAAGGTAAATATACGACATCGCCTTAACATCAAAAGCATAATTTTGATTTTTGTGGTTTAACTTTGTAAGACTCTCCACAAGCCCTTAAAAGTTAATATGAAAAGAAAATTAAATAATAGCATACCCTTATCGCCTATCCATAAAAAGGCCCAGGAGATATTTACGCTTTCAAGTCACATTTCAAAATACTTGGTTCATGATTTAGCAACTTCACAATCTAATGGTTATGAAGATCCTAATATTTATTTTACTGGTGACATCGTACAACAATCAATTTCTTTAGCTCCTGAAATCGTAAAAGCAGAAAGTAAAACTTTTTCTGAAGAGAAACACAAACATGTATTATCTCTTTCACATCTTACTAATGTATTGTATAAAAATTGTGAGCGTCTGGAAAAAACTTCTAGTAATGGAAAAGAGTTTTTACCACTTCTTCGAAATGAACTTAAAAAGTTTAAAAAATTACAACATACTTGGATGTTGACATTATAAATTCTAAGTACAAACTTTACAGTCTTCTTTGTTTTTAATTTCACCAACCAAATGTCCCTTTTCATTTATAGTGAAATCACAACATTTTACATATCCTTGAGCGATCATTTTTCTAGCTCGCTGTATTCTAGATTTTAGTGTTGGAAGCTTCAATTTAAGTTGAGTAGCTATTTCAGATTGTTTCAACCCTTTTATATCGGATAGAAATAAAGGATCTCTATATTTTTTAGGAAGCGTTTTAAGTATCCCATGCAAACAATCCTTTTCATCATGATCTGAAGAATCTTGTTCTTCCATAACTTCATTATCATAATGCTCAACTAATACATTTCGATCTCTAAAGTAATCTAAAACAGTATACCTTGCGATGGCAAAAACCCAAGATTTGAGTTTGTCTTTTTGCTGAAGGGTATCCAGTTTTGTATGCACCTTTATAAAAGTTTCTTGTAACAAATCGTAAGTAACTTGCTCGTCTTTAACTTTTGAAAAAATGAAATTTTTAATATCTTTATGGTAACTAGTCCAAATCTCCTGTGTACCCATTTCAATTAATTTAAGTGCAAATGAGGATTCTTTTTTAGAAAATTCATTTGCACTTTATTAGTCTGCTTTTTAATTAACAATTACATCCATTGCAAGTACAATTTTCACAAGTGCAATCCTGACATTGTCCGTTAGTACATTTTTCACATGTACAAGTACATTCTTTATTCTTCATAATATTATTGTTTTAAATTACATACAATAGACGGAGAACATGATAAAAAGATGCAAAATAAATGTATTATTTTTTTGCCTTTTCGCTAAGTTAAGAATAAGCTATCACACAATTTCAAAAAAATGAATTTGGTTCTCTGAAAATAATTTAATACTTCGACAGGCTCAGTGTAAGCGATTCACACAATTTCAAAAGTGAAATTGTTTCTCTGCTTACATGTTCCTTCTATACTGACCACCTACTTCAAACAAAGCACTTGTAATTTGTCCTAGTGTGCAATGTTTACAAACTTCCATTAAAGCCTCAAAAATATTCTCATTATTAATAGCCTTTTGTTGTAATTCTATTAATAAATCTGATTTTTCCTTTTTTGATGTAGAATGAAGGTTTTCTATCACTTTTATTTGATATTCTTTTTCTTCATCTGTAGCCCGAATAACTTCCCCTGGTATTACAGTTGGAGAACCCTTACTACTTAAAAATGTATTTACACCAATAATTGGAAACTCTCCATTATGCTTTAAAGTTTCATAATACAAACTCTCTTCTTGTATCATACTACGTTGATACATAGTTTCCATAGCCCCTAAAACGCCTCCTCTTTCTGTGATTCTATCAAACTCTGTAAGTACCGCTTCCTCTACTAAATCAGTAAGTTCTTCTATGATAAAAGCCCCTTGAATTGGGTTTTCATTTTTTGCTAAGCCCAACTCTTTATTAATAATCAATTGTATAGCCATTGCACGACGTACACTTTCTTCAGTAGGTGTTGTTATCGCTTCATCGTAGGCATTAGTATGTAATGAATTACAGTTATCGTTTATAGCATATAAAGCTTGAAGTGTGGTTCTAATATCGTTAAAATCAATTTCTTGGGCATGTAAAGAACGCCCTGAAGTTTGAATGTGGTATTTCAACATTTGCGCTCTAGGATTTGCTCCATATTTATGCTTTAAAGCTTTCGCCCAAATTTTACGAGCAACTCTACCAATTACTGAATATTCGGGGTCGATACCATTACTAAAAAAGAAGGATAAATTAGGACCAAATTTATTAATGTCCATTCCTCTAGAAAGATAATATTCTACATAAGTAAATCCGTTTGCCAATGTAAATGCCAATTGTGTTATTGGATTAGCTCCTGCTTCAGCGATATGGTACCCAGAAATGGAAACCGAATAAAAATTACGGACTTGCTTTTCAATAAAGTACTCTTGCACATCTCCCATAAGACGGAGAGCAAATTCAGTAGAAAAAATACAAGTATTCTGTGCTTGATCTTCTTTTAATATATCTGCCTGAACCGTTCCTCGAACCTGTTTTAAAGTATCGTATTTAATAGTAGTATAAATATCCCCAGGTAAAACCTCATCTCCTGTAACTCCTAATAACATTAGCCCTAAACCATCATTCCCTTTTGGAATTTCTCCTTGATAACTCGGACGCTCAATCCCCTTATCCTTATAGATACTTTTTATTTTCGCTTCAACATCTTTTTCAAGGCCGTTTTCTTTAATGTGTTTTTCACAATTCTGATCGATTGCTGCATTCATAAAATATCCCAAAAGCATTGGTGCTGGACCATTTATTGTCATACTCACCGAAGTTAAAGGATGACTTAAATCGAAACCTGAATATAATTTTTTAGCATCGTCTAAACAACAGATGGAAACCCCTGCATTTCCAATTTTACCATAAATATCTGGGCGTATATCTGGATCGTTCCCGTAAAGTGTCACACTATCAAATGCTGTGGAAAGCCTTTTTGCCGGCATCCCTAAACTTACGTAATGAAATCTTCTATTGGTTCGTTCTGGTCCACCTTCCCCTGCAAACATACGTGTTGGATCTTCTCCAGTACGTTTAAAAGGATATAAGCCTGAAGCAAAAGGAAATTCTCCCGGAACATTTTCTTGTAAAACCCAACGTAAAACTTCTCCCCAAGCTTGGTATTTTGGCAAGGCTACTTTTGGAATTTGAAGATGTGAAAGAGACTCGGTATGTGTTTCAATCTTGATCTCTTTATCCCGTACTTTAAAAGTATAAATTGGTTCTTTATACCGTTTTACTTTTTCAGACCATCCCAATATCACTTCCCAATTATAAGGATCCAAGTTTAATTTTACACGATCGAATTCAGAAATTAATAACTTAATAAAATCTTTATTACCCTCTGTATCAGCATCATTAATATCACTATCAATTCCAGATTTATCGAATTCTACAGTAGTATTTGTAACCGAACTTAGAGTTTTATAAATTCCATATAATTTTTGAGCCACTTCAACTTGTATATCTACAGTTTTATCATAGCCTCTGTTATTTTCAGAAATTTCTGAAAGGTAACGTACTCTCGCTGGTGGAATCACAAATATCTTTTCAGACATCTCATCCGTAATTTGGTACTTAGAATTTAAATCCGAATTAGTTTTTTCTACAAGTTTGTCCATGATAGACTTATACAACTTGTTCATTCCTGGATCATTGAATTGTGAAGCTATGGTGCCATATACAGGTAAATCTGCTTGAGGTATGTCCCATAAATTATTATTACGCATGTATTGTTTTTTTACATCGCGTAGAGCATCTAAAGAACCTCTTTTATCAAATTTATTGATAGCAACTAAATCTGCAAAATCTAGCATATCAATCTTCTCTAATTGAGTAGCTGCACCAAACTCTGGAGTCATTACATATAAAGACACATCGCTATGTTCCAAGATTTCGGTATCACTTTGACCAATACCAGAAGTTTCTAAAATAATAATATCGTAAGCAGCTGCTTTTAATACTTCAATAGCTTCTGAAACGTATTTAGACAAAGCCAAGTTACTTTGACGAGTTGCTAAACTTCGCATATAAACTCTAGGGGAATTGATAGCATTCATACGAATACGGTCTCCTAATAAAGCTCCTCCAGTTTTTCTTTTGGATGGATCTACAGATATTAATCCTATAGTTTTTTCTGGAAAATCTATTAAAAACCTTCTCACTAATTCATCTACTAAAGATGATTTTCCAGAACCACCAGTCCCGGTGATTCCAAGCACAGGCGTTTTAGAACTTTTATTTTTTTTATGAATTTTCTCTAATGTAGTTTTTGCAATCTCTGGAAAATTTTCGGCTGCTGAAATAATTCTAGCAATTGCTCCAGATTCCTTTTTTGAAAGTAAATCGATTTCACCATTTAAAACTTCACCTATAGGATAATCAGATCTTTCTACCAAGTCGTTAATCATTCCCTGCAAACCTAATTCTCTACCATCGTCTGGCGAATAGATTCGAGTAATTCCATAATCTTGTAATTCTTTAATTTCAGAAGGTAAAATTACACCGCCGCCGCCGCCAAAAATCTTAATATGCTCCGCACCTCTTTCCTTAAGTAAATCGTACATATACTTAAAATACTCATTATGACCTCCCTGATATGAAGTTAAGGCAATAGCATTGGCATCTTCTTGAATCGCTGTATTTACTACCTCTTCTACACTTCGATCATGTCCCAAATGAATTACCTCAACACCCGTTGACTGAATAATACGACGCATGATGTTAATCGCTGCATCATGACCATCAAATAATGCTGCTGCGGTTACAATTCTTACTTTATTTTTAGGTTGGTAAGGAGGTGTTTGTTGCATGGATTGTATTTATTGTTTATCGGCTGCAAATTTACGAAAAATGAAGATGATACTAGGATTGCTACCCAAGAAAAGATAGTTGCCAAAATAAATGTTAATAAGACTATTTTCTATTGCAATTTTTAACAATTCACATTAATGCAATCTTTTAAAGTAGGCAAAGGCATCTTTAAGCCTAGAACCATACCAACTAAAATATTCTCCGTCTACCAAAACAACTTCTTTTCCTGTTGCTTTTTGAAACTCTTTAATATGCTTTTCTTTAAAAGGAAAAGGCTCTGAAGAAAGCAGAATTTTATCTGCTCCTTTTAAATCATTTAGAGATACATCTGGGTACCTAGACTCTGAATCATCCTCAATATTTTCAAAATTATTAAGAGCTAACAAGTTATTGATAAAGGTTTGTCTTCCTGCTATCATATATGGATTTTTCCAGATAAGATAAGCAACTTTATAGGTTGGCTTTGATTTTAAAAATGCTTCAAAATCTTTTATTTCAGATGAAATCTCATTTATTAAAGCCTTGGTTTTTTTTGAAACATCAAATAATATCCCCAATAATAAAATCATTTCAAGAGCATCCTCAATAGTATAGATATCACTTAGCCAAACAGGAGCTATTTTTTCTAAATCTTGCACCATTTCTAAAGTATTCTCCTCCTTATTACAAATGATAATGTCTGGCTGAAGCGTTTTAATTTTTTCAAAGTGAACTTGTTTTGTCCCTCCGACTACAGATACATCCTTTCGAATATTTGATGGATGAACACAAAATTTCGTTACGCCAACGATATTTTTCTCGAGACCTAAATCGACTAATAATTCCGTTTGAGAGGGAACTAAGGATACAATTCGTTTTGGGCGATTAGGAAATTCTAAGGTTCTATTCAACTGGTCTTTATAAACCATCTAAAATAACCTCCATTTGTTGCTGAAGCTTTTTGGCTTCCTGTGCTGCTTTTTCAGCAAAATCATTGCCATTTGAAGCATAAATAATTCCACGAGAAGAATTGATAAGTAAGCCTACATTTTCATTCATTCCATATTTACAAACCTCTTGCAAATTTCCTCCTTGGGCACCTACCCCAGGCACTAAAATAAAACTATCTGGAACAATGTTTCTTATTTCTTTAAAATATTCAGCTTTTGTTGCTCCTACAACATACATCAGGTTTTTACTGTTCTTCCAAGATTTTGAAGTTTCTAAAACAGTTTTATAAACTTCCTTCCCTTCAATTTTTTTAGTCTGAAAATCGAAAGCACCTTCATTAGAAGTTAAAGCTAATAAAATAGTATGTTTATCTTCAAATTCTAAAAATGGTTCTATAGAATCTTTCCCCATATAGGGAGCTACAGTAACAGAATCGAAACCCAAATCTTCAAAAAAAGCTTTGGCGTACATGGATGAGGTATTCCCAATATCTCCACGTTTAGCATCTGCTATGGTGAAAATTTCGGGGTAATTCTTATTTAAATATTGAATTGTTTTTTCTAATGCTTTCCAACCTTTAATTCCATAAGCTTCATAAAATGCGGTGTTGGGTTTATAGGCTACAGTTAAATGATGTGTGGCATCTATAATTGTCTTATTGAAAGTAAAAATCGGATCTTCTTCTGCTAATAAATGACTTGGAATTTTATTTAAATCAACATCTAAACCTATACAAAGGAAGGACTTCTTTTTTTTGATTTCAGAAATTAGTTGCTTGGTTGTCAAAATAATTATTTAGAATAAATTTATAAGATTCTTCGCTCCGCTCTGAATGACAAAGAAATTAAAATGTTTCTCCTGTTTCTTTAAGCTTTTCGGTGTTATTTACCAATTGTAATTCGTCAATTATTTTCTGAATATCACCGTTAATGATATTGCCTAAATCGTATAAAGTAAGGTTGATTCTATGATCGGTTACTCTTCCCTGAGAATAGTTATAGGTACGTATTTTTGCACTTCTATCTCCACTAGTAACCATCGAACCTCTTTTTAGAGCGTCTTCGGCTTGCTTTTTTGCCAATTCTAAATCGTATAATCTAGAACGTAACACCTTAAATGCTTTCTCTTTATTTTTATGCTGTGACTTCTGGTCTTGACATTGCGCTACCAACCCTGTTGGCGTGTGTGTTAATCGTACCGCTGAGTAAGTAGTATTAACCGATTGCCCTCCTGGACCTGAAGAACAGAAATAATCAATTCGTACATCCTTCATTTCAATTTGCACATCAAATTCTTCCGCTTCAGGAAACACCATTACCGTAGCAGCACTAGTGTGCACTCTACCTTGTGTTTCGGTTTGTGGAACTCGTTGTACCCGATGAACTCCTGCTTCAAATTTTAAAACCCCATAAACATCTTCCCCATTAATTTCAAGCTGAATTTCCTTAAATCCACCACTAGTTCCTTCACTAAAATCTACTACACTCGTTTTCCATCCTCTACCTTCACAATATTTGGTATACATTCTAAAAAGATCCCCTGCAAAAATACTTGCTTCATCTCCCCCAGTTCCAGCACGAATTTCCATCACAGCATTCTTGGCGTCTTCTGGGTCTTTTGGAATTAATAAGAATTTAATTTCTTCATCTAGCATTGGTATTCTTTCCTTTGCTTCGTCCATTTCCATTTTTGCCATTTCTACCATTTCGGTATCACTCCCATCGGCAATAATTTCTTTAGCTTCCTCTATATTATTGGTTAGCGCTAAATACTCTTCACGCTTATCCATTAATATTCTAAGGTCTTTATACTCTTTATTTATTTGTATATAACGTTTTTGATCGGTAATAATATCAGGCTGAATGATCAAGTCACTCACCTCATCAAAACGTTGTTTTACTATTTGAAGTTTTTCTAACATAGTTCCATTTAATATCGTTCAAATTTACGATAATTTAGTATAGTTTAAATCATTTCAAAAAATGAAACTCTTAATATTCAAACAATCCAAATTCACTTTTAATAGTCAGTTTTTTTGAATCAGATTCTTCTACCCTTCCTATAATCTTAGCATCCACATTAAAAGATTTAGAAATATCGATAATATCTTGGGCCACATTTTCAGGGATATATAATTCCATTCGATGTCCCATATTAAATACTTGGTACATCTCTTTCCAATCTGTTTTACTTTCTTTCTGAATCAATTTAAATAAAGGCGGCACTTCAAATAAGGAATCTTTTATAATATGAAGGTTTTTTATAAAATGAAGGATCTTAGTTTGTGCACCACCACTGCAATGCACCATCCCATGAATGTCCTTATTGGTATATTCTGAAAGTATTTTTTTAATTATTGGCGCATAGGTTCTAGTAGGTGATAGCACCAATTTACCTGCATCTAATTCGGTTTCATCAACTGGGTCTGTTAATTTTTTTGACCCTGAATACACTAATTCTTCTGGCACTTCTTGATCGAAACTTTCTGGATATTTATTAGCTAAATACTTTTCAAAAACATCATGACGTGCAGAAGTAAGTCCATTACTACCCATACCACCATTATATTCCGACTCATAAGTAGCTTGTCCAAAAGAAGACAAACCAACAATTACATCTCCTGCTTTAATATTGGCATTGTCGATAACATCACTTTTTTTAATACGTGCAGTTACTGTAGAATCTACAATAATGGTTCTAACTAAATCTCCAACATCTGCAGTTTCACCACCAGTGGAATGAATAGTTACCCCGAATCCTTTCAAATCCTGAAGTAGCTCTTCAGAACCATTAATCAAGGCAGAAATAACTTCTCCTGGAATTTTATTTTTATTACGACCAATGGTAGATGATAACATAATATTATCGGTTGCCCCTACACATAATAAGTCATCAATATTCATTATTAAAGCGTCTTGGGCAATTCCTTTCCAAAC
>CAJXYJ010000096.1 GCA_913063255.1 uncultured Flavobacteriales bacterium
TTGAAGACAAAGGATTTTACAGAATTCCTCTTAAAAAATTAAAATCTGGTCATTATAAGTTTTCCGCAAAAATAAATTCTATTTCAGGTAATTTTATACTCGACACTGGAGCATCTACAAGTTGTATTGGTTTTAATAGTATTTCTTATTTTTTTCTAAAAAGTGAAGAAAGCTCTATAAAAGCCGCTGGAGCTGGTGCTATTAATATGAAAACAAAATTAGCTAGAAACAATAATATTGCAATTGGATATTGGAGCCTAACTAAAATAGATTTTGTGTTATTTGACCTTTCTCATGTAAACGAAGCGCTACTACAAGTTGAAGAGGAACATGTTCATGGCATTATTGGAGCCGATTTTTTAAAAAGAACTCGCGCAGTTATAGACTATGGAAGGAATTGTTTGTATGTAAAGTAGAAATCTATTAATTAGCATCTTACATCTATTTTTTTTTATTACTTTTAAATTCTCCCAACAAACCTATCTATCTTGAAAAACATAATTGTTATTATTGCTTTTGTATTGGCATACCCTTTTATAGGATATTCTCAAAGTATACAACATTATAGGTCTATTGTAGACACTACTCACGACAACATATTAAAATTAGAAGCATTAGATTCTATTTTGTCTAAATCGTTTAGAAATGACAATGACACATTTATAGAATTTAGCTTCCAATATATTAATCTTGCCTTGGAAATGGATAGCATAAAACTTGCTGCAAAAAAAGCAATGAATTTACAATATCCTCTTACTTCTTATAAAAATGATCCAAGTAATGCTATTTCAATAATTGATGAAGTCTTAGTTCATAAAAATGAAATTAAAGATAGTTTTTTATTAGGTGGACTATATTTAAAAAGAGGAGGAGCTAATTTTAGAATAGGATATAAAGAAGCCGTAAAAGATTATAACAATGCATTAAATAATTTTGGCAATAAAGACTCTATTTATGTAGCAGACACTTATTTATTTAGGGGCCAGGCATATTCTAATCTTGGAAATTTTGTGCCTGCTGGAGAGGATTTTAAAATGGCTTACCAATATTTTGAAAACTTAAAGGATTATGAATACATGCAATATGCCCAACAGGGTAATATTACCATGTATAGTATGAATGGTTTTTATGATAAAGCCAAAAAAGAAAGAGAAATTTTGACTAAAAAGCTTATGGAGTTAAATCTTAATAATAAGCTTGCTATGCCATATTTTAATCAAGCATTAGATTTTAAAAAACAAGGAAACGAAAAAGAACATTTTCGTTATTTGAAAATGGCAGATAGTTTGTTAAATGAAAATGAAAACACTAAAGGAATAGAATACATTATTATACATAGTTCATTAGCAGACTATTTTAGTGATTCTAATAATATTGAAAAAGCGGAAGTACAATTAATTTTATTAGACACGATAAAAGACATAATTTTTGGTGATTTATTAGCAGAAACCTATTATTATGGTTCAAAAGCAAATTACTATGGCAAAGTTGGAAACTACAAACTAGCTTTAGGTTTTGCCAACAAAAAAATGGAAGTCTCCAAAAAATTAAATCATAAAGAAGATTTAATGGACGCTCATTTACTTTTATCTAATCTTTATTACAATCTAAAAGATTTTGAAAAAAGTTTAGATAATAAAAATGAATATTATGCTATTAAAGATTCTATTTTTAATCGAAATTCTGCAAATTCTTTAGCCTATTATCAAACTCTTTATGAAACTGAAAAAAAAGAAAAAGACTTAGTAGAAAAAAATACAAGTATTCAACTTTTAGAAAAAGACAATGACACATTTAAGAAATTATCTTTCATCATCGGTTTAGCACTTGTTTTATTCTTTGGGTTAATTTTATTAGTACGTGTTCAACGTAACTTAAAAAGCAAAAAACAACAACAGGAAAAATTTAGTCAAGATTTATTGCAATCTCAAGAAAATGAGCGTAAACGAATTTCAAAAGATTTACATGATGGCCTAGGACAAAAATTATTGATTCTTAAGAATAAACTTATTCGGTCTTCTAATAATAGCACTAAAGATTTGGTAGATGAAACCATTGAGGAATTAAGATCGGTTTCTAGAGATTTACATCCTTTTCAACTTCAAGAATTAGGTATTACAAAAGCTATAGAATTTACATTAAATCAGATTGACGAAAACACTTCTTTATTTATTTCTTCAGAGATAGAAAATATAGACAACCTTTTTGCTAAAGACCAAGAGGTGAACATTTACCGTATTGTTCAAGAAAGTTTAAGTAATATTATAAAACATGCTAAAGCAGAAGCGAGTAAAGTTTCTATTAATAAATTAACGAATGCTATTGTTATTTCGATTAAAGATAACGGAATTGGTTATAATTTTTCTGAAAAATATATTGATTCAAATTCTTTAGGGTTGAAAACATTATTAGAAAGAACCAAGTTTTTAAAAGGACAAATGAAAGTGCATTCTAGTAAAGAAGAAGGCACATTAATTGAATATACTTTCCCCATACTATGAAAAATAAAACCATTATAACTGCAGATGATCATCCTTTATTATTAAAGGGTTTAAATGATTTTTTATTAGAAAAAAAATATAAGGTTATTGGAAGTGGAAACAATGGAGAAGAAGCTTATAATTTAATAATTAAAGAAAACCCAGACATTGCAATTCTTGACATCCAAATGCCTTTTATGACTGGCTTAGAGGTGGCGAAAAAGTGTAAAATAAATAACATAACAACCAAAATCATTTTAATAACTTTTCACAAGGAAAAAATGCTTTTTCAAAAAGCAAATGAACTTAATATTTTCGGTTACATTCTCAAAGAATTTGCAATAGAAGAAATAGAAACTTGCATAAAATCGGTTAACGATGGGATCCCTTATTTTAGTCCAAAAATTAAAGACTTATTAGGCATAAACCCTTATGATGATTCTTATTTAAACAGCCTCACTCCTTCTGAAAAAAAGATTTTAAAGCTAATTGCCAAAGATAAAACCAATAAAGAAATTGCTTCCATATTATTTATATCTCACAGAACAGTTGAGAAACATAGAAGTAATATTATTTCAAAATTAAACCTTGAGCACAAAACAAACAGTTTACTTATTTGGGCAAAAGATAATACCGACAAGCTTCTTTAATTGGTGTTTTACCTACTACTAAAATTACGTGTTTCCACTTATTTCATTTTACAATTAATTTTCAGAAATTTACATTATGAAAAGCAACATGATTATTAATGTAAAAGAGAGAGAGATCAAAAGAACTAAAACTAAGAGGTTATTATTTGTTTCGGCAATTGTTATTGTATTAAGTATTGTAATTCTTAATCTTATATCCTTTCTAATTACTTAATGATAAAATATTGTGTTTTTATCAATTAACTAACCAAAAAACCCAGCAAAATTTGCTGGGTTTTTTTTGTTTTCTTTTTAAAGCTCTAATGCCCTTTTAATATCGTTATCCATTAGATGCTCCTTTGGGTTTTCTAAAGCTTCTTTAACAGCTACTAAAAAACCAACAGATTCTCTACCATCAATTATCCTATGATCATAGGATAATGCTACGTACATTATTGGCCTAATTTTTACTTCCCCGTTTACTGCAACTGGTCTTTCAATAATGTTATGCATTCCTAAAATCCCGCTTTGTGGTGGATTGATAATTGGAGTAGAAAGCATAGAACCAAAAACTCCTCCATTAGTTATGGTAAAAGTTCCTCCTGTCATTTCATCTACAGTAATTTGACCTTCTCTTGCTAATATAGCCAAACGTTTAACCTCAGCTTCAACGCCTCTAAAACTTAAATTTTCTGCATTTCTAATTACTGGAACCATTAATCCTTTAGGACCAGAAACTGCAATCGAAATATCCTTAAAATCATGTTTGATTTGAAAATCTCCATCGATCATTGAGTTTACATCGGGGAAAAGTTCTAAAGCTCTAACTACTGCTAATGTAAAAAAGGACATAAAACCTAAACCAACTCCATGCTTTTCTTTAAAATTCTCTTTGTATTGTTTTCTTAATTCAAAAATAGGCGACATATCTACTTCATTAAAAGTAGTCAACATCGCTGTTTCATTTTTAACCATTACCAAACGTTCCGCTACTTTTCTGCGAAGCATAGAAAGTTTTTTACGACTAGTACCTCTTTCACCATCACCTAATGTACCCATAGATGGCACAGCATTTATAGCGTCCCCTTTGGTTATTCTTCCGTCTTTCCCTGTACCACTAACCGTATTAGTTTCTATCTTTTTTTCTGCTAATATTTTTTTAGCAGCTGGTGAAGCTGTACCAGTAGCATAGGTTTCTGTAGTAGATTTCTCATTAACTAATACTGATTCAACCTTTGTTTCGGTAGTTGTACTAGGCTTTGTAGGTGGAGCTCCTCCCTCTGGTTTTTCAGCTTCTGTATCTATTAAACACACTACTGCTCCTACAGCAACAGCATCTCCTTCTTCCGCTTTTAAAGTAATGATTCCACTTGCTTCTGCAGGTAATTCTAATGTAGCCTTATCGCTATCCACTTCAGCAATTGCTTGGTCCTTTTCTACCCAATCTCCATCTTCAACTAACCATTCTGCTATTTCAACTTCAGTGATGGATTCTCCCGGGGATGGAACTTTCATTTCTAATGCCATAATCTTATTATTTTCCTTTACTAAGGTTAATTATCTTTTTAATTATTTGGGTTTTCAAAAACATTATTGATTACCTTATCGTGTCTAGACTTAAATCTTGTTGGGCTACCTGAAGCAGGTGTAGCATAAATTTTTCGGCTACAAACCCTAAACTGTTTTGCAGCGTCACAATGCATCATTAAATGAGAATAAGCACCCATATTTTTGGGTTCTTCCTGTGCCCAAACAATATCGTTAGCATTTTTATATTTTTTTATTACGTCCTCCATTTGCTTTATTGGCAAAGGAAATAATTGTTCTAAACGAACTAAAGCAACATCGGTTCTATTTAGTTCTTCTTTCTTTTCTAATAAATCGTAATAAAACTTTCCTGTTACAAAAACCAATGTTTTTACATGTTCTAAATTCGCATCCGCATCATCTATTAACATTTGAAAACTTCCATTTGCAAAATCTTCTTTTGTTGAAACCACTTTAGGGTGACGTAATAAACTTTTTGGGGTAAATACAATAAGAGGTTTGCGATAATCTACCTTCATTTGTCTTCTTAATAAATGAAATAGATTAGCAGGTGTAGTACAATCTGCTACAAACATATTATCTCTGGCACAAAGCTGAAGATACCGTTCCATTCTTGCTGAAGAATGTTCTGCTCCTTGTCCCTCGTAACCGTGTGGAAGTAACATTACCAATCCATTCTGAAGGTCCCATTTATCTTCTGCAGCAGATAGATATTGGTCTATCATAATCTGAGCTCCGTTACTAAAATCCCCAAATTGTGCTTCCCAAATCATTAAAGTATTAGGACTTGCCATAGCATAACCATAATCAAACCCTACTACACCATATTCAGAAAGCAATGAATTATAAATATAAAAGTTTCCTTGTTCCCCTTTTAAGTTGTTAAGTAATACAATCTCTTCTTCACTTTCTTCAACTTTTAAAACTGCATGTCTGTGTGAAAAAGTTCCTCGCTCTACATCTTGTCCACTCATTCTTACGTCATATCCTTCCTTAAGCAAACTTCCATAAGCCAATAACTCTGCCATTGCCCAATCTAATGCATTTTTTTCAAAAAACATTTTTTTACGAGCATCTATCAGTCTTGTTGTTTTTCTTATAAAATTTTTATCTTTAGGTAAATCCGTAATAGATTCAGCAATTTCAGAAAGTAGATCCAAATTAATACTTGTATCTACTGGTGCCATCATTTTATCTTCTTGGGCATGATGAAATCCTTCCCATTCATCTTTCATTATAGCAGTGATAATCGCTTTATTTCCTTTTCGAGAGTCTTCAAGATTCTCTTCTAATTTATCTTTATATTCTAATTCTAATTTTTTTACATAACCTTCTTCTATCAACCCTTCTTTAATCAACTTTTCTGCATATATATCTCTTGGATTTCTATGCTTAGCAATCGCCTTATATAATTTAGGTTGTGTAAATCTAGGTTCATCTCCTTCATTATGCCCATATTTTCTATAACCCAAAAGGTCAATAAAAACATCTCTACCAAATTCCATTCTATACTCTAAAGCAAATAACATTGCATGTACAACCGCTTCAGCATCATCTGCATTTACGTGTAATACTGGAGAAAGGGTAACTTTTCCAACATCTGTACAATAGGTTGAGGATCTAGCATCTAAATAATTCGTGGTAAACCCTATTTGATTATTTACTACAATATGTATCGTTCCTCCTGTTTTATATCCTTCTAAGCTTGCCATTTGCACCACCTCATAAACCACACCTTGTCCAGCAATTGCTGCATCTCCATGTACTATAATTGGTAATACTTTTTCTATGTTATCCTTATATTTTCTATCTTGTTTTGCTCTAACTATTCCTTCCACTATTCCACCTACCGTTTCTAAATGGGATGGATTTGGTGCAATATTTAAATTGATATCTTTTCCGTTTTCTAATCTCTTTTTAGAGGTCCAGCCTAAATGATATTTTACATCTCCATCAAAAATATCTTGATCGTAATCTTTTCCGTCAAACTCACTAAAAATATCTTTAGCGCTCTTTCCAAATATATTAGTCAAGGTATTTAATCTACCTCTGTGTGCCATTCCCATTACAAACTCTTCAACACCTTTATCTGATGCAGCTTTAATTAAAATATCTAAAGCAGGAATTAAACTCTCTCCTCCTTCTAAAGAAAATCTTTTCTGACCCACATATTTTGTATGTAAAAAGGTTTCGAAAGATATTGCTTCATTCAGCTTTTTAAGAATTAACTTCTTTTGGTCGATTGAAAATTTAGGATGATTATCATTTATATTCAGCTTATCTTGAATCCATTGTCTTTCTTTAGGATTTCGAATGTACATATATTCTACCCCAATAGAATCACAATAAATTGCTTGAAGATGCTTTACAATAACTTCTAAAGTTGCCTCACCTATTCCTAAAACTTCTCCGGCTTTATAGGATAGTTTTAAATCATTTGCAGTTAATCCAAAATTTTTAAGTTCTAAACTAGGAGTATATTGTCTTCTGTTTCTTACAGGATTTGTTTTTGTAAATAAATGACCCCGCGTTCTATAGGCATCAATCAGCTTAATTACCTGAAATTCCTTATATACATTTTCGCAAACTAAATCTTCGTTTGCTTCAATTCCTAAAGCTTCCAAAGAACCATTCTCAATTCCAAAATCAAATCCCTGAAAAAATGCTCTCCAACTGGGCTCAATTTCGTCTGGTGATTTTAAATAAGTATTGTATAATTCTGCGATAAAGCTTGGGTGTACCGCATTAAGAAATGAATATTTATCCATAATTTGGCTCAAATAGCCTGTTTTGTTAAAAAGTGTGGCAAAAATACGATTTTTACTATTACTTTATTCTTAATTTTTATATATTTAAAGTCTAACCTTATTTTAATATAAAAAATGAAAAAGACTTTTATTGAGTCCCTCTCTACACCATTAACTTTTGTGTTTATTGTTTTTTTCAGCTTGAATTGTCAAGCACAAGAAAACCCTCAAAATCAAAAGTCTGAGTTTTGGTCGCATGTTCAATTTGGAGGTGTAATTGGCTTAAGTTTCGGGAATGATTTTTTTAGCGGCACTTTAGCACCAAGTGGTATTTATAATTTTAATGAAAAATTTGCCGCAGGAGTAGGATTAAATATGTCTTATAGTACAGAAAAGCATTATTATGAATCGTATGTTTTAGGAACTAGTTTTATCGGATTATTTAGCCCTATTCCACAACTTCAATTATCTACTGAGTTTGAGCAACTATATATCAACAGAGATTATGAAGATGGTATTGTAGATATTAATGGCAATGATCCAGATGAAAGTTACTGGTACCCTGGACTATATTTAGGTGCTGGTTTTAATACTGGAAATGTTACTATGGGAGTTCGTTTTGATGTTCTTTACGATTCAGAAAGAAGCCTTTATGGAAATGCCTACAATCCTTTTGTAAGGTTTTATTTTTAATAATTCTCTTTAAACCATACTTTTTGCCATTCGCGTAATAATATTAAATAGACGTTTTGAGCTATTAAATTTTTAGAAGATTCTGTATTAAGCTGTTTTATTTTCTCTTCGGAAACATCAATGATATAAAGCAAATTAATATATTCTACAAATTGTTCATCAATCAACTTCGTCACTATTTTATGAAGCTGAGATTTTAGGTCTTCAGGTGAAATGTCTTCAGAAAAAACTACAGAAAGATTTGCGCGTAAAAAATCTTTATTTAATTGAAGTATCAATTTTTTGTATAATGATAATTCTTCAGATTTTAATAAAATAGCTTCTGTAGAATCTAAGGGTAGCATTTTATTTTTTTATTAAACTTTTAAATTAACTAAACATTCCTATTCATTAATTTTTCACCAAAACTCAATAAGATTTCTCTATTTTTATCTGAAATATCCAGTTTATTTAAAACCTTATTTGCCTTTTGAGTATACCTTAAAATCTCTTTTAAAGTTTCCTGTGTGGCACCAGATTTATTATATATATCCAGAACTACTTTGATTTTTTCAGTTGGATCCTTAGGCTTTTCTGAAAATAATTTTTCTAAATATATTTTTTCAGAATCACTACTGTTCTGAAAAGCTTTTATATAAAGAAAGGTTTTCTTGTTTGCGATAATATCTCCCCCTATTTGCTTTCCAAATGTTTCAGGATTTCCAAAACAATCTAAATAATCATCTTGTAACTGAAACGCAATTCCTAAGTTTCTGCCAAAATCATAACTATTCGTTTTACAATCTTCTGAAGCGTTTGCCACAATAGCACCCATTTTCATAGAAGCTCCTAGTAAAACAGCAGTTTTATAATCTATCATTTTAATATAATCTGAGATAGTAACATCGGTTTTGGTTTCAAAATCAACATCGTATTGCTGACCTTCACAAACTTGTAAAGCTGTTTTACTAAACAACTTTGCTAAATCTCGAAACATAGTAGGTTCATATTCTTCGAACAATTGATAGGCCAAAATTAACATCGCATCCCCAGATAAAATCCCCGTGTTTAAATTCCATTTTTGATGCACAGTTTCTTTACCTCTTCTTAAAGGCGCTTCGTCCATAATATCATCATGAATCAACGAAAAATTATGAAATAATTCCAATGCCAAAGCAGCAGGTAATGCGTTTTTATAATCTGAGTTGAACATATCGCAGGACAGTAAGGTAAGCACTGGTCGTAATCTTTTGCCTCCTAAAGAAACAATATACTTTATGGGTTCGTATAATCGTATGGGCTCTTTAAGTGTAATCACTTCATCCAGATAGTTTTGAAGTGAGCCGCTATATTTTTCTATTCCCTGCATTCATTTAAATTTTAACAAAAATAACATACCCTAAAGAATATGCAATAGTAATGTATAAAATCAAAAAGTTAAAATTTTATTAAAACTTCGGAAACTTTTTTTGTTTTTAAAGTTTCCTTTGTTATTTTTGCCCCCAATTTAAGAGACCGTGAAAGATAAAATATTACAAAAAGCAGAGGAGTTATTCTTAACATTTGGCTTTAAAAGTGTGACTATGGATGACATTGCTAACCAAATGGGCATCTCTAAAAAAACTATTTACACCCATTTTAAAAACAAAACTCAGTTAGTTAAAGAATCCACACTTAGTGTTTTTGAAAATATTTCGAAGGGTATCGATTGTATTTGCACTTTAAATAAAAACCCAATTGAAGAATTATTCGAAATTAAGTCGTTAATCATGACGCAATTAAAAGGTGAAAAATCTTCTCCTCAATACCAACTTTCTAAATATTATCCCGAAATACATAACACTCTTAAGAAGAAACAATTTGATTTGATGCAGGATTGTGTAAAAGACAACATTACTAAAGGTATATCTCAAGGTCTTTATAGGACAAATCTTAATATTGAGTTTGTATCCAGAATATATTTTATAGGGGTTACAGGAATTAAGGATGAAGAACTTTTTCCTTCGGCAAAATTTCAAAAACAACAACTCGTAGAAAATTACTTAGTGTACCATTTAAGAGGTATCGTAACAAAAAAAGGACTATCAAAATTAAATCAAATTTTAAATAAAAATAAAACTAA
Organism: uncultured Flavobacteriales bacterium; assembly: GCA_913063255.1. Classification (GTDB taxonomy): domain Bacteria; phylum Bacteroidota; class Bacteroidia; order Flavobacteriales; family Flavobacteriaceae; genus Marifrigoribacter. Next base: position 10,199 of record CAJXYJ010000096.1, read on the forward strand.
TGAATAAAGTATTCATCTTACTTGTATTTGTATTTACAGCAACTGTTGGTTATTCGCAACATTCCGATAACTATCGAAGTCAAAAATATGACTTCACATTGAAACAGGCCATAACATTTGCATTAGACAGCAATTATACCGCTATAAATTCTAGAAGAGATATTGCCATTGCAATAAAGAAAAAATGGGAAACCACTGCAGCAGGTCTACCTCAACTTGATGCTAATCTCTCTTATAATAATAATTTAAAACAGCCCGTAACCTTACTTCCTGGGGAAATAGCTGGAGGAGATCCCGGCACTTTTATACCTGTTACTTTTGGAACAAAAGAAAATGCTTCAGCAACTGCTACCTTAAATCAATTAATTTTTGATGG
>CAJXYJ010000097.1 GCA_913063255.1 uncultured Flavobacteriales bacterium
CAACAAAACGATATTGTAAATACCGAAGCAAAAAAAGTAATTCACATTTTGGAGGATGAGCAACGTGCAGAACAAGTCCTTTTAAACAATTCTAGTGAAACTAAAGAGAGCATAATCTCAACTCCAAAGACAGTAATTCAAAAGGAAAAAGAGCCCATTATAAAGCATACGCTTTTTGATGAAGATGAAGAGATGATAGAAGTGGTTTCAAAAAAACCATTTGCAGACTATATTGAAACTTCTGCTTTATTAAAAGATATCGATGTTAGTTATGAAGAAATCGACATTCATCATTTAGCAGAGTTTAAAGAGGTTAATATTGATGAAATAGATATCAATGAGTTTGTGATTGTTGAATCAAATAGCAAGGATTTAGAAATAGGCACAGAAGCTTTTACAGAGGTTAATACTAAAGAAAATGAAGAGCAAATATTAATGTTCGATATGCCTGTAGATCCTGTACATAAAGTAGCTGCAAAGATTTCTAATAAGGATAAAGATTCTGAGGATAATTCCTTTAAAGAAATAGAAACAATCATTACTAAAATCGAAGACATAGAAGTAAGAGATCACGTAGAAATAGTTCCTGTTACCGAAATATCTAAAAAGGAAACCGTACGTTACAGTTTAGATGATTATCAAGATGTAGAAGATCAACTTACCAATGCAAAACCTAAAGAGGAAGTAGTTTCAGAGGAAGAAATTGTTTTTGAAAAACGAACAGTAGAAGCGCCTCAAGAAACTCAAGTAGAAGAATCTAACGATCCTTTTAATACTCCAATTTCAAAGATTTTAACCGATCGAACGGAAATTAGAAAAAAGCAAATGAAGGAGTTCAATTATAAGTTTAAAAACAAGTCTTCTCATATCGATGATATTGAAAATCAACCTGCCTATAAACGGATGGGAATCGAATTAGATGAGGCGGCAGGAAGTCAAGATTCAAACATCTCTAGAATATCTTTAAATAGTGATGATGACGATATCGACTTTAGAACCAACAACTCTTTTTTACACGATAATGTAGATTAATCTATACTTTAAGCTGAAAAGTCTGAAAACGAAATTTTGTTTTTGGGCTTTTTTTATGCCTTGATTTTTGCACATTAAAAAAGTATCTTCGCAGTCTATTTAAATAAATATTATGAGCCTACAAACCCAAGTAATGGATGCAATGAAAATTGCAATGAAAGCAAAAAATGCTGGAGCTTTAGCTGCTTTAAGAGCGATTAAATCAGAACTATTATTAGCAAGTACAAGCGCTTCTTCGGGAGCACTTACCGAGGGGGATGAAATTAAAATCCTTCAAAAATTAGTAAAGCAACGCAAAGAGAGTGCAACGATATTTAGCGAACAAAATCGGGAAGATTTAGCAAAACCCGAATTGGAACAATCTGCGGTTATCGAGCAATTTTTGCCAGAGCAAATAAGCGAGGAAGAAGTGGCTAAAGTAGTAGCCGAAATCATTGCACAAACCGGAGCAAGCTCTATGAAAGATATGGGAAAAGTAATGGGAATGACCAATAGTAAATTGGGAGGTAAAGCTGATGGAAAAACTATTTCAGGAATAGTAAAAGCAAAATTGTCTTAATAGTTTATCTAAAAAAAAATAGAATAAAAAAAAGGTTCAACAATTATGTTGAACCTTTTTTTATTTCACTAAAACGATTATTTTAATGAGGAATATAGTGTTTAACTATTCTTCCATTAAGGGGTTGCTCATTTCTATAATTATTTAAAGGCATAAGTTCTTGTAATTGTTTTACTTGGTTTAAAGAAACCGTAATTGGGGTTTTAAAAACATACCAGCTTACACTCTCGGTACAAGGAGGTGTGGTTAATGAACCCCCATAGGTATAATATTCCTTGTTATCTGGTAAATTTAAATTAAGGTCAAAAGTACTATTGATTGGTTTGGTTTCTCCGCTTTTAACTGGTAGATAATTTTCTAAAAAGGTAAAGGGCTCACTACTTTTTCCTTCTATGGCCATCACGCCCAAAACGGCAATTTTATTGTCTCTGCTCACATGTACTAGATGCATTTCTAGTGGATAGCGCACTCCGTTGATGGTATGCTCTGATGCTTCGTGAAAGTGAATTTGTTTTAATTCGTATTTTTCATCATCTAAGGTGATATAATCGCCTTTTTCAAAATTATACTGTATGGAATGTCCATTATTGGTGACATCGTGAATTTTAACATCGCTGGAATAAAAAATGTTAATAGGGTTTAACGAAGTATCCACGACCGCATCTACATCTATAATATTAATAGGAGATTGTCGTATTTTATCGCAGTCAGATTGTTTTTCAATTTCCACCCAATGCTCTGGTCCTGTCTCTCCTTCGTAGGTCCAATGCTGCTCCTCTTTTTGATGGACTTCTCCGTATTCCTCTTCATTTGAGGTGCTGTTAAGAGTCTTGATTTCTGTTTTATTCTTGCAAGAGAATAAAACAAGAATACTTAGAGCGAGGAATAGGATTTTATTTTTCATTATAGTATTGATATGGTTTATTTTAAATGAACATACGTATAAAGTTCATGTACGATATCCGCATTATATTGTTTTTAATAAAAGGCACATTTTTCCATAATGATATAGTGATAAACACACATTTGGGATTCTATCAGTTTTGTAAATGCTTTACAAAACCAATAGTAAAAATAGAGAGAAGAATTATTAACTTAGTGATTAGTCAAATACAGGACTAATTTAACCTTTTTTATTTCAATGATAAAGTTATTTCCTATTTTTATAAAATTGAATAGTTTAGGATTTATACCCTTGTTCAAACTACTATAAAATACTTGAATTATGTATACTAAAAAAGTTTATTCCACCTTTCAAATGGTTTGGTGGACTCGTTTTGAAACCTTATTGTTTTTAGCCATCATCACCATTTGGGTTGCAGCTTTTTATTTTTTGGAATTAGATTGGCTAAAAATTCCTTGGACCCCCTTGGCATTAATAGGTACTGCTGTTGCTTTTGTAATTGGGTTTCAGAATAACGCAGCCTATGGAAGAATTTGGGAAGCTAGAAAAATATGGGGAGGCATAGTAAACACCTCTAGAACTTTTGGAATGTTTGTACAAGACATGTTAACCAACGAACATGCCAAGACTCCATTGGATGACGATGCATTACAAAAAGAAATTAAAATATTAACCTACAGACATATTGCTTGGATGACAGCGCTACGCCATGCTATGCGAGAATCTAAACCTTGGGAAACAACGGTAAATCATAGAACAAACCGAGAGTTGGATATGCGACCTCCAGAATTAGATTCCACTTTAACCGAAGATATAAAATCCTATATTTCGGAAAAAGATATGGATTATATTAATTCTAAGAGCAACAAACAGACTGCATTGCTTTACCTACAATCGCATCATTTAAAAGCTTTAAAAGAGAAAGGTATAATCTGGGAGTTTTCATTTTTAGATTTGGAAGGGGTGCTACAAGAATTGTTTAACCAACAAGGGAAAAGTGAACGAATTAAAAACTTTCCCTACCCTAGACAATTTGCTACTCTCAATCATTTTTTTATGTGGATTTTTGTTCTTTTATTACCTCTAGCGCTTGTGCCACAATTTATGGATATCGGCAATGAGGTGATTTTGGACAGTCCCCTAATAGGAAAGTTTTTTGTTTGGTTATCCATCCCCTTTTATATAGCAATTGCTTGGGTTTTTCATACTATGGAGCGAATTGGAAGAACCGGGGAAAATCCTTTTGAAGGTACCGCTAACGATGTGCCTATCTCTACCATTGCCAGAGGAATTGAAATCGATCTGAGACAAAATTTAGGAGAAGCCGATACCGATATTCCAAAACAATTTGAAGTGAAGTTTAATACGCAGTTTTAAAGGGTTTATTCAGTGTTGTGACCTCGACAGGATGGTGTTCCTGACAAAGATCCGCTTTGAAAATCAAAAAAAGCACAAAATAAAAAAGCAAGCTTTATATTTTGCTTGCTTTTTTGATTTATTCGTGACCTCGACAGGATTCAAACCTGTAACCCTCAGAGCCGAAATCTGATATTCTATTCAGTTGAACTACGAGGCCATTATTTATTGTGCGAAAGTAATAAAGTTTTTATAAATTCTCGACCTACTCAAGTCTTTAAGTATTTATATATTATCATAGAACCTGTTTGACTTCTCAACAAGTTTGCATTACATCCCAAATTATAGATTGAATACTTTTCTAAAACTATTCATTCGTATTTTAATTTTGAATATATTGCAAATTAATTATTCTGAAAAATGAAAAAATTACTTTTATTATTACTTTTATTTACTTTTTCAAAAATCTCATACTCACAAGACTACAAACCACTATTAGATAATTATAATGAATGGCAACTAACATTGTGTTTTGAAGATGATTGCTCAACGGACTATTATTATACAAATGGAGATACAATAGTAGATGGAATGAATTATAAAATACTAGACAATTACCATTTTATTTCTAGAGGATTTTTATTAAGAGAAAATGTTGATCAAAAAAAAGTTTATTTAAAGGCTATTTTACCTAATGGAATAAGCGACTATCTTTTATATGATTTTTCAATTGTAGTGGGTGACTCAATCGATATAAAAAACCCTATTACACCATTTCCCGAAGATGCGGGATATTATAAAGTAGATTCCATAATACCTCGTCCTTTGGTCGATGGGAATAATTACGATCATTTTTATTTATCTCCTACTATTTCAAATACTATTAGTAAAAATAATGCAATATGGGTTGAAGGGGTTGGGTCTCTGTCAATAATTACAGCCCCTGGTGGTGATCCAGATATTAATGGTGTTGGACGTGTTGCTTGTATGTTTAAAAATGGAATGTCTTTTTTTTCAGATTTAGAAATCACTGATGAATGTGAACCTTTCTTTATACTTGACACACCTTCCTTTAATTATGAAAAGCTTAATATTAAAGCGATAACAACTCAAAGATCCAATGTGTATAAAATAATAAATATAGAGAGCTTTACGAAAATTGAACTCTATGATTTAAAGGGGGTTAATTTAGATTCCTTTAAGAATAACAATGAAAATTCGATTAATCTAAACTTAGCACACTACCAATCAGGAATATATTTGCTTATTTTTAAATCAAATAATAACAGAAGTCAGGTGTTAAAGATTATTATAGAATAGTATTAAAAAAAAACTATTCTACTGTCAAAATCAAATCCTCTTGCATCACCATTTCCCCCTCTTTTAATTGGATGCTTTTTACTTTACCATCTCTAATTGCAGTAACTGTAGTTTCCATTTTCATAGCTTCAATAATAAAAAGCGGATCGTTTTCTTTTATATCTTGTCCTTTTTTAACTAAGACTTTATACAATAATCCTTGAAGAGGAGAGCCAATCTCATCGGGGTTATTTTCATCTGCTTTTGTATTTTCAACTTTACTAATGTTTAAGGCTTTGTCATGAACCTCGACCATTTTGTTTTCTCCATTTATTTTAAAGAAAACAGTACGTATCCCTTCTTCATTAGGGCTACTTACCGAAAGTAAATTTACAATGATTACTTTTCCGGGTTCTAATTCAATAAGGGTTTCCTCTTGTACTTTCATTCCGTAGAAGAAATTAAGTGTTGGGAGGATCGCCAAATTGCCATACTTTTTATAATTCTCATGGGCTTGGTCAAAAACACGTGGGTATAAAATATAGGATAAAAAGTCTTCAATCTCTATAGCTCTTGTAAACCCTTTTTGATATTTCTTTTTAAACTCTTTATAAGCAACATCAAAATCGATCGGCTCTAAATGCGCATTCGGACGGTTTTTATACGGCTTTTGATTTTTCAAAATTATCTTCTGAAGTTTTTTCGGGAATCCGCCAACGGGTTGTCCTAAATCTCCTTTAAAGAAATCGATTACCGAATCTGGAAACGAAATTTCTTCCCCATTTTCCATCACATCTTCTGGGCTTAAATTGTTGGTTACCATAAAAATCGCCATGTCTCCAACTACTTTTGAAGATGGGGTTACTTTTACCAAATTACCAAACATCGTATTTACCTCAGCGTACATTTTTTTCACTTCGTCAAAACGTCCTCCTAATCCTAATGCTGTAGCTTGTGGACGTAGATTAGAGTATTGTCCTCCTGGTATTTCATGTTGAAACACCTCTGATGTTCCAGATTTTAATCCCGACTCAAAGGGATAGTAATACTCCCGAATGTCTTCCCAGTAATTAGAAAACTGATTCAATTTCGACATATCAAATTCGTGAGCACGATCGTGATATTTCATCATTTCCACAATCGAATTAAAATTTGGCTGCGAAGTTAGTCCAGACAATCCCCCAAGAGCAACATCAACTACATCAACATTGGCTTCAATAGCTTTTAAATAAGTAGCAGATTGTAAGGAAGAAGTGTCATGAGTATGTAAATGAATAGGTAGTTTTACGGTGTCTTTTAAAGCACCAATAAGTTCTGTGGCAGCATAGGGTGTTAGCAATCCCGCCATATCTTTTAATGCAATGATATGTGCTCCTGCATTTTCTAAATCTTTTGCTAATTGGGTATAATAGTTAAGGTTGTATTTAGATTGAGAAACGTCCATTATGTCCCCTGTATAACTAATAGCAGCTTCAGCTAAAGCTCCATTTGTATTTCGCACATATTTAATACTTGGTTCCATAGCTTTTACCCAGTTTAAGGAATCGAATATTCTAAAAATATCAATTCCGTTTTCCCAAGATTTATCTACAAATTTTTCTATTAGATTATCGGGATAAGCTTTATAACCTACAGCATTAGAGCCACGAAGTAACATCTGAAATAAGATGTTTGGCATTGCTTTTCTAAGTTCTCGTAATCTCGACCAAGGGCTTTCATGAAGGAAGCGTAAGCAAACATCAAAAGTTGCACCTCCCCACATTTCTATACTGAATGTATTGGCATGGTTTTTAGCAAAACTTTCCGCAACTTTAAGCATATCGTAGGTACGCATTCGGGTGGCTAATAGAGATTGGTGTGCATCCCTAATGGTAGTGTCTGTATAATGTATTTTCTTTTCATTTCGTAACCAAGCACTAAATTTATCGGGACCTAATTTGGTAAGTAAATCTTTGGTGCCTTCTGGGAATTCTGAAAATTGATCGTAGGCAGGAATTTTCGCATCTCTAAAAACTTTAGTTTCTTCAATAAATTTTACATCTGGATTTCCGTTGACAATCACTTCTCCTAAATATTTCAATATTTTTGAAGAACGATCTTGTGAAAGCTTAATATTAAAAAGGGCAGGGGTTTTCTGAATAAAATTAACTGTCGTTTTCCCATCTTTAAATTCTGGATGCTGAATTACATTTTGTAAAAAATGAATGTTGGTTTTAACACCTCTAATTCTGAATTCTTTTAAAGCTCTTACCATTTTACGAACTGCACCATCTAAGGTTCTTCCGTGGGCGGAAACTTTTACCAGCATCGAATCGAAAAATGGACTCACTTTATAGCCTTGGTAAATACTTCCAGCATCTAAGCGTATCCCCATACCTGAAGCAGAGCGATAGGTAGTAATGGTTCCATAATCTGGAGTGAAATTGTTTTCGGGATCTTCGGTAGTTAATCGGCATTGCAAAGCAAAACCATAAGTTGCTATCGATTCTTGTTCGTAAATTTTAATCTGAGTGTCGGATAATTGATAACCCCCAGCCACGAATATTTGGGTTTTTACCAAATCGATTCCTGTAACCATTTCAGTAACGGTATGCTCAACTTGTATTCGAGGATTTACTTCAATAAAATAAACATTATCTGCTTTATCTACTAAAAATTCTACCGTTCCAATATTATTATAATTTACCTGTTTTGCAATTGCCAGAGCATACTTGTAAAGGTTTTGTTTCACCTCATCAGAGATATTAAAAGAAGGGGCAATTTCCACTACCTTTTGGTGTCGGCGTTGTACAGAGCAATCCCGTTCATGTAAATGACGAATATTTCCGTGGTTGTCTGCTACAATCTGAACTTCAATATGTTTTGGGTCTTCCACATATTTTTCTAAAAACATGGTGTCATCACCAAAAGCATTTAGAGATTCGTTTTTGGCAGAATCAAAATGTTGTTCCAAATCTATTGTAGATCTAACAATACGCATTCCTCTACCGCCACCACCAGATGCAGCTTTAAGCATTAATGGATAGCCAATTTCAGAAGCTTCAGATAGCGCAATTTTTAAAGAGGTAAGTTTTTTTTTGTTTCCTTCAATAACAGGAACATTACATTTTATTGCATTTTTCTTTGCTGTAATCTTGTCGCCTAAAGCATCCATCACTTCAGGATCTGGACCAATAAAAATAATACCATTTTCGGCACAAGCTCTTGCAAATCCTGAGTTTTCAGATAAAAACCCATAACCAGGATGTATAGCATCTACATTTTTAGATTTCGCTAAGCCAATAATTTCATCAATATCTAAATAGGGTTTTAAGGGTTGATTATTATCTCCAATTTGATAAGATTCATCCGCTTTATACCGATGCTGAGAATAACGGTCTTCATAAGTGAAAATGGCAACTGTTTTTACATTAATTTCGGTACAAGCTCGTAATACTCTAATGGCAATTTCGCCACGGTTGGCAACTAGTATCTTTTTTATTTTCATTTTAATTTCCTCGACACAAACGAGGTGTTTTTAAATTAAACTTTAATTGATAATATATGGATTTTCGGTTTTGTAATTTCTAATTATAAAATCTAATGCACTTTTTAATATATCTCCCATATTGTCAGATTTTTTAAAGTTTACATCTTTGGTAAGTTCATATAACTCTTTTTTTAACTGGCTTATTTTATCCTGGGTAGAAAGATGATCTTGTTGCATACATTTTAATAAATGATCCAATCTATAAGAGCTACTAATAGCTCTTTTGGCTAATAAGGATCGTTCTTCGTTTTCGTATTGTTCAATAGACCCTCTTTGAAGCAATTCTAAAGACATTTTTACGAGGGCATTATTTTCTTTTAAATATTGAGGTTTATAAACCTTCGAGTTTCCTTCAAAAGACTGTTGGTCAAAATCAATAGCTCTTAGTCGATATTGTATTCTGTCAAAATCATGAGTTAAAACCACTACGTAATTATATGCTCTCATGTCTCCTAATAGCCTAACAAAGCAACGTTCGTTAAATTTCACAAACTGTTTGGCCAATTCTTTTTTATCCTGTAGGGAGCAATTTCCTAGATTTTCCTCTATAAAAACATCACAAGGAATACCTGAGATATGTTCTTCGATAAGGGTATCTTTATAAATTAAAAATTCAATATGATTAGGAGATAAAAGATGTTCTAATTCTAATCCGTAAACTCTAGAAGCATCTGCTTTTTTTAAATAATAAAAAGTGTAATTATCATTTAATATATTTCTAATTTTAATCCGGAAAGGTTTTGTATTTCCAAAAGTGCAATAGTCAATACTATCCACACTTAAAAAAGGTATTGCAGAATCATTACCATCCGAATGTAAAATGGTGTATATTTTTTTTAAGCCGAGATTTATATCTTCTCTTTCGTGTTCTGGAAAATAAGTGCTAAGCCATAAGGTGTCATTTCCACTTTCATCATAGATAGCTATAGAACCTTGAAATCGCAACAAATCATCGTAACGAATGGGGATTTTTACATTCCTTCCGTTTTTTGTTAAGTAGGCGGATAACTCTTTGGTTATAGGAAAAGCAGGCTTTTTTTTAGAGATTAGTTTTTCATCCATTTCAATAAAAATATGCCTAAAGGTAAAATATTTTTATTTGTAAATGAACCAAATTTTTTAATAAGTATAAAGAAGTTTTAAGAGATAAAAAGAAAATATAAGGGGATGAATATGAGTAAAAAAAGGAAGATTAAATCCCCTCCGATAGTTTTCGCATTTTAACCACATCTGTGATTTGGATTCTTTTCCCTGAAGTTCCGATAAGCTTTTCTTTTTTAAGTTCAGAAAGCATACGAATACAAGATTCTGTTGCGGTACCTACAATATTCGATATATCCTCTCGGGAAAGCTGAATAATCATAAAACCTTCTTGGTCTACACCAAAATTTTCTTCTAAATGTAATAAGGTTTCAGCGATTCGTTGCTTTACAGATTTTTGAGAAATATTTACAATAACATCGTCCGCTTCTTTTAATTCATGAGCCAAATTATGGAGCATTTCCAAAGAAAAATCAGGATTATCATGTAAATTGTCTAGTATGATGCTTTTAGGAATAAAACATGAATTCATGTCATTAACAGCAATAGCTCTTAGGTTTGTTGGCTCTTTAGCAATTACTGAGCGTTGTCCTAAAACTTCTCCATTACTTACAAACTTTATAATTTGATCTTTACCATTAGTGCTTAATTTAGAAAGTTTGGCAATTCCATTTCTTACACAATAAATGCCTTTTAAAT
>CAJXYJ010000098.1 GCA_913063255.1 uncultured Flavobacteriales bacterium
TTATTGGTTTAGAATCGAGTATAAAGAAAACGGTTTACAAAAAGAATTTAAAGGGCACTTTACCCTAAAAAGATAGAAAAATTATTATGAATATTAAAAAAACCTATATTGTCTTATTATTATTGCTCTCACAGATGGCATTTTCACAAGACGGAATCCCTGTTTATTCAGATTATTTATCTGATAATTTATATTTGTTGCATCCATCCATGGCTGGTGCTGCGTCACATAATCAAGTACGATTAACAGCAAGAAGTCAATGGGGAGGCGTAGAAGATGCTCCTAAAATGCAAACCTTAAATTATAATACTAGGTTGGGGAAAAGTTCTGCAATTGGAGCTATATTTTTCAATGATAAAAATGGATATCATTCACAGACAGGGGGGTATTTAACCTATGCACATCATCTTATGTTTTCAAGAAGTGATGCTGATTTAAATCAATTGTCATTTGGTATTAGTTTTGGGCTAATACAATCAAGGTTAGATGAAACTAATTTTGATCCAGAAGATTTTGATCCAATCATTGCAGGTATAATTCAAAGTTCTTCCTATTTTAATATAGATGCAGGGGTATCCTATAATTTTTTAAATTTTTCAAGTCATTTTACTGTAAAAAATATAATTTTCCAAAATAGAAAGATAAATGACGAAGGGTATGAATCTAATAACCAAAGAAAATACTTGATTTCTGCAGCTTATGCTATTGGTCAAAATGGTGCTGTATGGACCTATGAACCTTCTTTCTTGCTTCAATTTTCTGAAAGTACAGGAGAACAAGCTTTCGATATAAACTTTAAGGCTTATAGAAAAATGGATTTTGGAAGATTATGGGGAGCTTTATCCTATCGTAGAAGTCTAGATGGAGCAGAGTATGTAGGTGGAACTCAAAAATTACAATATATCACTCCAATAGTTGGAATCAATTTTAATAAATTTATGTTTGCTTATACCTATTCTATACAGACTGGTGATGTGAAATTTGATGGTGGGTATCACCAAATAACACTTGGGTTTAATTTCTTAGGTGGACGTGATGCACCATATGAATGTAATTGTCCTGCAATAAATTAAATTAAAAGGCCCTTTCTTAATTAAGAAAGGGCCTTTTAATTTAATATTTTATAGATATTAATTCCAAGTATAATTCTTTTTATTAGCTTGCTTTTTCAAAGATTGAATCATTGCACTTTTTAAGCCATTAGTGTTTTCCTTTTCAGCATTTGCTACAAAATCTCTCCGTTTTTTATTTAAGCCCATAATTTCTTTTTGAATCCGCTCTCGTTCATTACGTTGTACTTCTACATAAGCTTTTAATTCTTCATTAGATTTATTTTTTAAATGATCAGGTAGATCTTCTTTTTTAATATCATCGTAACTAAAATCCTCAATTTCTTCTTCTGCATCAACAAGATCCCAAGAACTATTTTTATATAAATGACTTCCTTTAGAAACTGTTCTGCTAACTGCATTTGCTTTACTATACCCTGCCGCATTTTTATCTTGCTCCTGTTGCATTGCCATTTTTCTTTTTCCTTTCTGGCCATAATTAATATAGGTCTTGTTTAGCTTTATGTTTAATTGCAATATAGTGTCATCGTATGGGGAAGCTATATGTACGGTTTGTTGGTTGTGGTTAATAGACATATAGTCACCATAAGTTATTTGAGCTCCTTCTTTCCAATTTGAAGAAACACCTTGACTATATTCCCCACAAAATATTGTGTTTACCACCACACCTTTCTCTTTTGCATTAATAGATGCATCTCTATAATTTATTTTTCCTTGAGTAAACGGTTCATTTCCTGCGATAAAAATTAATTTTAAATCATCGGCATTATTTCCCCAATCTAAATTTTCTAAAGAAGATTGAATTACTGTTCCGCAATATTCGCTACCCCCATTTGTAGTAAGGGAAAATAATTCTTTAGAAACATCGTCTAAGTCCTCTGTAAATGCTAATATTTTTCTAATAAATCCATCTGAAGAATTTAGATTATCATTTCCGTATTCGTATAAAGCTATTTGTAGATTAGGTCTTTGACTTTTACAAGTTGCATATGACAATTCATTTACAATTTCCCATAGCTGAGCTTTAGCCTGATCAATCAATCCGTCCATACTATTACTAGTATCTAATAATAATGCAACTCTTATATAATGTTCATTTGTGGGGTTTTTGTTTTCTATTGGTTCAATTAATGCAACATCTTTCTTTGATTCTGCTTTACATGAACCAATCGAAATTAAAGCGATTACCAGTACTATTGTTTTTAGAGTTTTCATAATGAGTTGTTTATTTTAAAGTAAAACTATCACCATCTTTTTATATTAAAAAAGACTAATGAGGCATTGCAGTGTTTCGGTTAGGAAACGTGTGTTTTGTATTAGGGAAGTATACTTTTAATAGTAAATAACGTATTAAAATTTAATTTTCTTAAAAATTTGATTTTATTAAACGACCTAAAGTATGTAAGTTTACTTTTTATTTATAACGATGAAATTTGTTTTTAAAATAGTAATTGCTTTTTTGTTAATATTCTCCGGAACATTGATGTCTCAAGAAAATGGGAATGCTATTAATGTGGATAGCTTTGTTTTAAAGGGAGTTGTAAGAAATTCAGAAACAGATGTTCCTGTTTCTAAAGTGAATATCGAAATTAAAAATGGAGATTATACCACTTCTAATAATGCTGGAGAATTTACTATTACTGCTAATATAGGGGATGAAATTATTATTAAAAGCGATAATTTTAAAACAATTTACTATACGATTAAGGATAAAAGAAGAATTACAGTTATAGTAGAAAGTGTAGATGAAATTCTACCTGTAATTAAAAGTAGAAAAATCTCTAAAAGGCAACAAGGGTTATTTGAAGTTTATATCGATTCAGCAAATTATTTTTTAAAAAAAGACGCAAAAAAAAGTATAGAATATGTTACCAAAGCATTCGAATCTGTTAGTTATAATAAAGCTTCAAAACGGCAAAACACTATTGCTTTTGAAACATTAGGGGATATTAATTTGTATTGGAAACAACACGATTTAGCTATAGATAATTATAAAAGAAGTATTGCGACCTTATCTGCAAAAGAAGCAGAAACAACAATTAAATTAAGGATTAAACTTGCATTAGCATATAAGCTAAATAATAATTATCAAGAGAGTTTAACAACCTATAAAAGTTTATTAAACAATAGGCTAAGCAATTATCAAAAGGTTGAAGTCTATGAAGGTTTAGGGGATACTTATAATGAGATTAAAGAATTTGAAAATAGTGTGCTTAATTATCAAAAAGGGCTTGATATTGCAACGAATCACAAAATACTTCCTAAAATAACAAATTTAAATTCTAAAATTGCTGAAGTATATGCACAAAGTGGTGCTCTTGAAGAAGCGAATACATATTTTGATAATTCTCTTATTCTAGCTGAAAAAGAAAATAAAAAGAGAGCAGTTTCAGAAAGAAATAAAGTGGCAGATTTTTACAATCAATCACAAGATTTTGAAAAGGAAATTCAACTTAGAGAAGAAACACTAGATGAATTAGAATCTATGGATGTTAATGAATCCATTGAGGAAGATATAAATAGTCCATTAACACCACAAAGGCAAAACTATAAAATTGCAAACGCTTTTGTTGCACAAGGAAAAAATAAAGAAGCAATCCCTTTTCTGAAAAAAAGTATTGAGGAGGCCGATAAAAAATCGGATTTAGTAGTAGAAAAAGATGCAACTCGAAAACTTTCTGAAATATATAAAGATTTAGGAGAATTTGATAAAGCAGCAGAAAGCTATCAAAACTATGTGGAATTAGTAGATGAATTATATATAATTAAAGAACAGGAGATATCACAGGCAGCAAGATTTAGAAGAGAAATAGCTTTTAAACAAAATAGAATAACTAGCCTCGAAAGTGACCGACTGCTTAATGAAAGCAGGTATAAACTTGCATTAGAGAATAAAGATTTAACACAAAAAAACATTCAAGTTCAACGCTGGATTATTGGGTCTTTAATTGTAATCGCTTTTTTACTATTTATAACTGCCTTTATTCAGTTTAAAAGTGTGAAGCAACAAAAATATGCGAATAATTTATTGGCATTAAAATCTTTGAGAACTCAAATGAATCCTCATTTTATTTTTAATGCATTAAACTCTGTAAATAGTTTTATTTCTAATCAAGATGAAAGAGCTGCGAATCGATATTTGAGTGAATTTTCTCAATTAATGAGATCGGTATTAGAAAATAGTGAAAAGGATTTTATTCCTTTAGAAAAAGAAATTGAACTCCTAGAGTTATATGTAAAATTAGAACACTTTAGGTTTAAAGATAAATTTGAATACTCTATAACGATAGATGAAAATCTAAATGTAAATGAATTTGTAATTCCACCAATGTTGCTTCAACCTTATGTTGAAAATGCAGTTTGGCACGGATTAAGATATAAAAAAGAAAAGGGTAAACTAGAAATTAATTTTCAGGAAATAGATTCAGAAACTGTTTTAATCACGATAACTGATAATGGTATTGGAAGAAAGAAATCTCAAGAACTAAAAACTGAAAATCAGAAAAAACAAAATTCTAAGGGGATGGGAAATATTCAAAAAAGGATTGCTATTTTAAATCAAATGTATAAGGATAAAGTAGACGTTCAAGTAAATAATATTTTTGAAAACGAAGAAGGAACACAAGTACAATTAATTTTAAAGAAAGATTAAATTTAGAGATAAAATTATGAATTTAAAGGCAATAATAGTAGAAGATGAAAAAACGAGTAGAGATATTTTAAAAAATTATCTTGCTAAATATTGCCCAAAAGTTAATTTATTAGGAGAAGCTGAAAATGTTGAAGAAGCTTTAGAATTAATTCGAAAGAACGATTTGGATCTAGTTTTTCTAGATGTAGAAATGCCTTATGGAAATGCTTTCGATTTGTTAGATAAAGTAGGAGACAGGCAGTTTGAAACCGTATTTGTCACTGCATATAACCAATATGCTTTGGATGCTCTAAATGCTCATGCTTCTTATTATTTATTAAAACCAATTGCAATAGATAATCTAATTGAAGCGGTTGACTATGTTTGTGAGATTAAAGAAAAAGAAAACAAGCTTGAGCAGGCCGTTTTAAAGCCTGTTAATTCAAGAGTAACAGGAAAGATAACAATTCCACAGCAACAAGGTTTTGAGGTCTTAGAAGTAAAGGATATACTCTATTGTCAAGCAGATGATAATTATACTCAAATCTTTTTAAGAGATAATAAAAAATTGGTAAGCAAAACATTAAAATATTTTGAAGAAATTCTTTCCGAAAACGGATTTGCAAGAGTTCATAAATCTTATTTGGTAAATGTGAATGCTGTTGTAGAATATAGAAAGGGAAAAGGAGGAAGTGTAGTTTTAGAGAATGGCAAACAAATTATGGTAAGTCCTTCTCGAAAAAAAGAACTACTTGCTTTTTTCAGCTAGCTAAAAGGATCTATATTTTACTGAAACCTTATCGGAATAATCTCTTAAGAAAAGTTGTATTGTTTTAATATCTGAATTGCTATAAAACTCAAGTTTTGGATTTTCTTTGCTAAGTGAGGCTAAATTATAGAGCTCAAGGATATTTTTTGTTTGCCTTGCAATAGCTTCTCCAGAATCAATAATGCTAACCTTCTCAGGGAGTAATTCTTTTAATAATGGAATAAGATATGGGTAATGACTACAGCCAAGTACAAGGTAATCTATATTTGCTTTTAACATTGGTTGAAGGTATCTTTTTAAAAGCAATATTGTTTCTTCATTGTTTATGTTTCCTTTTTCAATTAAAGGAACCAATCCCTCACCAATAACTTCAATTATAGAAATGTCGTTGGTAACTTCTCCAGAGGTAGTTATAAAAAGATTACTATTTAATGTGCCTTTTGTAGCTAGGATTCCAATATTTTTAGATTGGGTCTTTAAAGCAGCGGGCTTTATAGCAGGTTCTATACCAATTATTGGAACATTAAATTGTTTTCTTAATATTGAGATGGCATTAGTAGTAGCAGTATTACATGCAACTACTATTATTTTACAGCCCATTTCTAATAATAGCTCCGTGTTTTTTATACTTAATGAAATAATCTCATCTACAGATTTATAACCGTAGGGTGCGTTTTTACTATCTGCTAAGTAAATGGTATTCTCAAACGGAAGTAATGTATGAATTTCTTTCCAAATAGAAGTTCCACCAACTCCAGAATCAAAAATGCCTATGGGTTTATTATTAAACATAAGTATAAAAATAAAAAAAACTGCTCAACAAAAGAAGAGCAGTTTTTTTATATTGAAATAATGGAATTATTATATTCCTAATTCTTTTTTAACGTCAATTAAAAGGTCTTTTCCTTCTGCAAGTAATAAACCATTTTTATCCATTACATATTGAAATCCTTGTGCTCTTCCAACTTTTTCAATAGCAGTACGTGCCTTGTCTAAAATAGGAGCATATAAATCTTCTTGTTTTTTCTGAAGATCTTCTAAAGCACCTTGTCTATAAGCATTAATGTTTGCTTGCATACCTTGTACTTCTTCTGCACGTTTTGCATTTTCTTCAGCTGTTTTACTCTCAGCTTCAACTTCGTATTGTTTTATTTTTGTTTCAAACTCTTTTACTAAAGTTTTTATTTCAGTATCGTATGTTTTTTGAAGTTTTTCTAATTGACTTTGAGCAGCTTTCATTTCTGGCATAGCTTCAGCTAAAGCTTGTGTGTCGATATGGGCAACATTAGATTGTGCGTTTACAAAACTAGTAGCACCGATAAAAATTAGTATTGCTGCAAATAATGATTTTAATTTTTTCATTGTAATAGTATTAATTTTAAAGTGTTATTGTTTATTTAGGTTATTATTAATTACTTATTTGTTCCATTATCGTTATTGTCGTCACCATCATCCTCACCTTCATTTTCTTCATTTGTATTGCTATTGTTTTTATTCGCTCTTACTTCAGCAATAGAATCTTTCTTACGTTGTCTCTCATCTAATAACTTTTGTCTTCTAGCATCATATTCTGCTTTCTTCACAGCACGAACAGAATCACGAACTTTCTTACGTTCTTCCATCATCAATTCGCGATCGTCTTTTTTATCTTCAATAGCTTGTTCTCTTTCTGTTACTGCTTGATCTTCTTCTAAAGAAAGATTCTCTTTTTGTTCTACTTCTTTCTTCTCTTTTTTAGAATTAGCTTGAGTTCTTTTTGCAGTACGTGTAATACTACGAAGAACGATATCGCTAATGTCATGCCTTTCAGCAGAAAATAGCATTACAATATCTGCAGATTTATCAAAAATGAAATCGTATTTTTTATTTTCTGCAATTTCTTGAACAATATTGAAAACTTGATCTTGGATAGGTTGTACTAATTGTCTTCTTTGAATGTATAAATCACCATTAGGGCCAAATCGATCCTGTTGGTATTTTAACATTTCATCTTCTTTAATTTTAATATCTTCTTCTCTTTCTTCAATTAATTCAGCAGTAAGAAGTACTCTTTCTGAACTTAAATTAATTTTCATTTTCTCAACTTCATTGCTCATCTTGTCTATATCATTTTTCCATCGTTGCGCTTTCCCATCTAATTGTGTAGAAGCTTCTCTATATTCTGGAACATTTTCTAATATATATTCCATATCGATATATGCGATACGAACTCCCCTTTGTGCATTAGCTGAAAAGGCAAAACATAAAAGAGTTAGAGCAATAAATAATAACTTTTTTGTTCTCATAGCGATTTGTTGAGTTTTAAGAAAATAACGTGCCATAATTAAAATTGTTGTCCTATTATAAAATGCGTTTCCCATCCATTTGGCTGTATAGTTCCTGGGATTGGGTCAAATCCATAAGCAAAATCTATTCCTAATAATCCAAATGCAGGCATAAATATACGTAAACCTACACCAGCAGACCTATTTAATTGGAATGGATTATAGTTTTTAAATTTACCATAAGACTCTCCTGCTTCAACAAAAGTGAGTGCATAAATAGATGCTAATTGTTTTAATGTGATAGGGTATCTCAATTCTAAAGTAAACTTATTATATATAGGATCTCCATTTATACCAGATAAGGATTGGTTGGGATATCCTCTTAAAGCAATAACCTCACGACCATCTAGACTAAAAGAACCAAGTCCATCCCCTCCAAGATAAAATCGTTCGAAAGGAGGAATACCCCTATCTTGATTGTAAGCTCCTAAAAATCCAAATTCAGCATTAGTTTTTAATACTAATTTACCAATTAAAGTAGTATACCAAGTAGCTTTAAATTTTAATTTATAGTATTCTAACCATATAAAACGTTCTTGATCTATTTCAGAAATTCTTTCAGTTGCATCCACATAACCTGGGTCACTAGGAGCAACTCCACTCAATTCTTTTCTTTCATCGGCTAATTTTCCATAATCTGTACTACTAAATGCAGAATATGGTAAGGTTACCTTTGCAGTAGCGCTAAATTCTGATCCTGAAGTAGGAAAAATTGGATTAGTAGCAGTATTATTTCTACTTATACCAATGGTATATGCTAAATTGTTAGACTCTCCATCACCAAATGTAAATAGTCCAGTATTATAATTTTTTAGATTATAGTGTTGGTAACTAATCGCATTTGAAAGGGTAAAGAAATCATCTGGCCACTTTAATCTTTTTGCTATACCAACAGATCCTCCTGTAATATTGAATCGTCGATCTTTATCAACGTCATTAGCTCTAGGATCGTAATAATATTGAACCGTATGTGAAATAGAAGTACTTAACTGTACTGGTTTTTTTCCTCCCAACCAAGGTTCCGTAAGTGATAAACTATAAGTTTGATAGTAACGACTTCCCTGAGCTCTAATAGATAGTTTTTGACCATCACCCATTGGAAGGGGTTTATAAGCATCTTTATTAAAAATATTTCGTAGAGAAAAATTATTAAAGGATAAACCTAAAGTTCCAACAAATCCTCCTCCTCCGTAACCACCTTGTAGTTCAATTTGACTAGATCCTTTTTCAACCACAGAATACTCCATGTCTAAGGTTCCATTATTAGGGTCAACATTTAAGAAGTTAGGGGAAATTTGTTCAGGATCAAAATACCCTAATTGACCTAATTCTCTAATGGTTCTAACTACATTACGTTTGCTGTATTTTTGACCTGGTCTTGTTCTTATTTCTCTATAAATTACGTGGTCATTAGTTTTGTCATTACCAACTACAGAGATATGATCGAAATAAGCAATTTTACCTTCATGGATTCTTATTTCAAAATCTATTGTGTCATTTCTTACAGCAACTTCTACCGGGTTTATTCTTGAAAACAAATAGCCATTATTTTGGTATAAGTTGGTTAGGTCATTTGCTTCAGGGTCGGAAGCGTCTTCAATACGTTCTTGTAACAAAACTCCATTATAAGTATTCCCTTCATTTAACCCAAGTACTCTTCTTAATTGTGAGTTGGTATAGACACTGTTTCCTATAAATCGAATATCTCCAAAATAATATTTTTTACCTTCCTCAATATTTAATCTTAAAATAATATTCTTCTCATCTTTAACTATAAGAGTATCGCTTAAAATACGAGCATCTCGGTATCCGCTGGAGGTATATTTTTTAAGTAAAGCTTCTTTATCTTCTTCAAAGGTATTATCGGCAAATTTTGATCTTTTCCAAAAACGAACAAAAGATTTTTTCTTCGTTTCTTTCATCGTCGTTCTCAATTTCTTGTCTGAAAGCGCTTCATTTCCTATAAACTCAATATCTTTAATTTTAACCTTTTCTTTTTTGTCGATAGTTACCTTAAAGTGTTTGGAGAATTCTATACCTAAACTATCTTGATATGGTGTTGTAGTAATGTCTACTTGTGTGTTAAGGTACCCTTCATCTCTATATATTCTCTTTATATAGTTCTTTGTGGTAGTCACAAGATTTTTGGTGATTTTTACGCCACCTTTTAAATTATTGTCTTTAATAATTTCTTTTTGCTTCTTTTTCTTAACCCCTACTATGGTTACATCCTTTATTTTAGGAAGTTCAACTATATAAAGTTCTAAGTCAACGTTATCTCCTCTTATGTCTGTTACATAAAAAGCTATATCGCTAAAAAGGCTTTGTTCCCAAAGCTTTTTTGTTATTTCACTAAGTTTTTCCCCTGGAATATAAATCCTGTCCCCTGTTTTTAACCCTGTAAATGCGATTACAGTTTTCTCGTTAAAACTTTGTGCTCCAGTAACTATAATAGTATCTATAGTGTATTTTTTGTTTCCCTGAAGTTCTAATTGCTGTGCAGTAATAGTAAAAATAGAGAATATTGTAAAAATTAAAATACAATAAACCTTTTTATAAGTATGTAAAAGTG
>CAJXYJ010000099.1 GCA_913063255.1 uncultured Flavobacteriales bacterium
TTTATATTATTGGAAGTATTGTTTTTATACGATTGCTTTTTCATAAAAACTTAATCAAGGAATGGATGCAATGGGTTTTGCATATGATATTTGGAATTGGCCTTACTTTTTATTCTGTCTCCAGTCAGATTATTATTAATAACTGGATATATGATTATGGAGACCCTTTTACCTTCGATTATATTTATACCAGTGCCTTAATAGGAACCGACTATAATTTCTTTCTTTATTTTTCGATGATAGCAATTACCTATGCCTACTATTTCTTCAAAAAACAAAAGAATTACGAAATAAAAGAATCGCACTTAAAAACACAATTGTTAGATTCTAAAATCAATGCACTTCAGTCACAATTACAACCTCATTTTTTATTTAATGCATTAAATGATATTTCCTCCTTAATTGAAATAAATCCTGAAAAATCACAGGATGCGATTGCAGATTTAAGCGAGTTATTACGGCAAACCTTAAGTTTAAAGGACACCAAACTTATTCCCTTATCGGATGAAATTGACATACTTCAGAAATACCTAGATATTGAAAAACTTCGATTTGATGAAAACCTGAATTTTACATTAGATTTACCAACTGGTGTATACAATATCCTAGTACCTCCTCTATTACTACAACCAGTGGTCGAAAATTCTATTAAACATGGTTTCTCTTACCAACACGACAGCTTAGACATTAAGATTTCTATTGAAAAAGTTACAAACTATTTACAATTTACCATAACAAATAATGGTGCCGCTATAAATGAGAATGAACTTGTCTATGGAACAGGGCTGAGTAATGTTATTGCAAGGTTAGACACCATGTATGATGGAGATTTTTATTTTGAAATGAAAAACAAAAAACCTAAAAAAAATGGGATAATCACCCAAATTAGAATTCCTTTGGGATAATCAAAAATATCTGCCTAGAAAATATTAGTTCTTTATAATTCTTTTTGAAACTGTTCCAGAGTCAGATATAATTTTAATAATGTAAACCCCACTAGAAAACTCTTTTAAGTTTAATTTGGTTTGAAGAGATTCAAAATTCATTATTCGCACTCCCAATACATTATACAACTCCATAGAAACCACATTAACACCATTCGAAAATTCTATTTGCACTTTTTCGGATGTAGGGTTGGGATAAATATGCAATCTTGTTTTTAATGAATTTTCATCGATACCTAAAGCTTCTTCAGAAAAAAACAAAATATCATCGGTTTCCTGATAATTACTAAAATAAAGATCTGGATAGCTGTCATTGTCAAAATCTGCTGAATGTAAGCCTACCCCTTGATTATACACAAAGGATTCGAAAACAGCATCGGTAGTTTCTGTAAATACTCCGTTTCCATCATTTTCGAAAGAATGAAAATTAAACCCTGGATTTTGAAGGTCTGTCGTTATTAAATCTAAATCGGTATCAAAATCATAATCGATAAAAAGAGCATCTAAAGTATGCTGGGTATAAACAGGAAGGTTCGTTGCTGTTGCATCTGTAAAGAATCCATTCCCATTGTTTAGGTACAATCTGCTTTGGAGATGTGCATTGCCAATAAAATTTACGGTAGAAACAAATATATCTGGGTAAGTATCCCCATTTGCGTCTCCTAAGGTTATTTTTCGAGTCTCCAATATTAATCCTGTATCGGGTAATCTATTATTTTCTTCCGTAAAAAAACCATTGGTATTGATAAGAATATTATTAGTTCCTTGATCGATTCCTTCAATGATGTCCAAATCTCCATCGTTGTCTAGATCCAAAAGCTTTAAATCTTGAGTCCCTTCTGTATTTGAAGGCCATCGACTATTGTCTTGTGTAAAAGTTAAATCTTGGTTGTTGATATATACGTGGTTTTGCCCTGTATTACCAATAATAATATCTGGATAATCATCATTGTTTAAATCCAATATCGCTACAGCATTTCCATTAGAAGAAGGGAAGTTATAAGTAATAAAGCTAAAGTTTCCATTGCCATCATTGATTAGTAATTCATGATAGATAGTATCTTCACTTACAAATATAATATCCATAATACCATCTTGATTAAAATCTGCGAAATCGATATCCTCACTGTCTTCACCACTAAAACCATCGCTGGTATTTTTTTCTGGAAACAATCGATTTGGGTCTTCTGAAAAACCCCCATTTCCATCATTAAATAATAATAAATTTCGACTATACTCGCCTGCAATAATAAGATCTAGATCGCCATCATCATCTACATCAAAGCTTTCTACATCCATCGAGCT
This sequence comes from uncultured Flavobacteriales bacterium, assembly GCA_913063255.1. Taxonomy (GTDB): domain Bacteria; phylum Bacteroidota; class Bacteroidia; order Flavobacteriales; family Flavobacteriaceae; genus Marifrigoribacter. Next base: position 2,250 of record CAJXYJ010000099.1, read on the forward strand.
AATTCCGGTCGCTGCAACTGGTATAGCAGAATTATTAGGGATAAAATAAGGCTCTTGTCCAAATAAATTACAAGAAACCAAGAAGAGTGTTAGTACAGCTATTTTAAAATTTTTCATCCTATTTATTTTAACAAAAAAAGATATAATCTTTTTGAGATTGATAATTATGTTCATTGAAATAATTCCTAATTTCTTTTTGAGCATTTACATTTGCTACAGTTATAATACTTTGGGTATTTTCAATATCCGATAAAGCTGTAAAGGGTAACATTTTTTGATTGTAAATATGCTTCCCAATTTTTTTTGGGTTATCGCAAATCCAATAGAAATCTATTTCTTTTTCAATCAACTTTTTCGCCATAGTTTTTCCCTTATTTCCTGCTCCCCAAACCACAAGGTTTTTATTTTTATCGTATTCATGGTTCAGAAAATAATGGCTTTTTATATCCATAAAAGTATTATCTGCATAATGAATATGGGTACGTGAAGTTCTAGTAGAATAATCCCTCCAATAATGCAAAATCGTATGACAAGCAATAGGTTTTAATCCTTGTAAATAAAACCGAAAGGCCAAATCGTAATCTTCAGGATATCGGTTTGGAAGAAATGCTTCAGATAGATCTAAATCTTCTTTAAAAACCATCCAACAAGGAGATGGAATGGTACATTCTTTATAAATACCTTCAAAATTATCACCCTCTTTTGTTAAGCCATTCAACCAAGATTCGTACTTTTTAAATCCCTCTCCCAAATGGCTTTCAGAAAAATACTTTACCAATCCTAAACTAATATGACTTCTCCCCGATTTTAATAGGTTCGATTTTAAAACGTGTAATTTATCCTTAGTCATGATATCATCAGAATCCATACGAGTTATTAATTCTCCTGTACAATTAGTATAAGCCAACCGCAAGGCATTTATAATTCCTTCGCCCTTGTTTGAAAATACTTTAATTCGGCTGTCCTTTTCGGAATACTCCTTCAATATGGAAAAGCTTTCATCTGAAGAATGATCATTAATAGCAATTAATTCCCAGTGGGTTTCCGTTTGTTTGAGAATAGAATCTAAACACTCCTTTAAAAACTGTGCAGTGTTTTTAACTGGCATTAAAATACTAATCAATGGATTTATCATTTACCAAAAATATAAAAAGGGATTTCATAAAAACAAATTTCACAAAACTTTCACATTATACCCCAACGGTTCATGTATATTTAGCACCTATAAAAAACAAAAACCTATGATTCGCTTTCTTTTAGTAATTGCTGTTGCCCTAACAGTTTCTTGCAATTCAGCTCAAAATGCTAGCTCCAAAATAAAAATGGCACCTGTAGACTATGCCAATACTATTACTGCTGAAAAATTAAAAACACATCTTTATACTTTTGCAGGTGATGAAATGGAAGGAAGAAGGACTGGAGAAAATGGAAATAATAAAGCCGCAGAATACCTTAGAAACATGTATATGGATGAAGGGATTGCTTCTCCAATAGAAGAAAATAATTATTACCAATCCATCCCGTCTGAATATTTTAATGATGCTACAAATGGAAGCCCTTCACAAAACGTTGTTGCTTTTATTAAAGGATCTGAAAAACCAGAAGAAATAATAGTTATCTCTGCCCATTATGATCATCTTGGGACTAGAGATGGCAAAATCTACAACGGAGCTGATGATGATGGTAGTGGTACTATTTCTATTTTAGAAGTAGCAAAAGCTTTTCAAAAAGCTGCAAACGAAGGAAATGGCCCTAAGCGTTCTATATTAATACTACACGTTACGGGAGAAGAACTTGGTTTATATGGTTCAAAGTATTACACAGATAATCCATTATTTCCTTTAAAAAATACGGTAGTAAATCTAAATGTGGATATGATTGGAAGAATTGGTTCTGAAAAAAAGGGGAACGACAATTATATTTATTTAATTGGAAGTGATAAATTAAGCCAAGAACTTCATGATTTATCTGAGAATGTAAATAAAAAATACACCAACTTAGAATTGGATTATAAATATAATGATGACAATGACCCAAACCGTTTTTACTATAGAAGTGACCATTATAACTTTGCGAAAAACGATATTCCTGTAATATTTTATTTTAATGGAACTCATGCAGATTATCACAAAGAAACAGATACTCCAGAAAAAATTGAATATGAGTTAATGGCAAAAAGAGCCAAACTAATATTCTTAACTGCTTGGGAAATAGCAAATCGTGAAGGAAGAATTACAGCAGATAAGTTGTAGTTGACCCAAAATAGCTTTAAAGTAAGGTGAGAATCTTAATTAAACCTGAAAAGATTAAAAATTCTTTTCAGGTTTTTATTTTCTAATAATCTATGTCATTCCGACAGAATGAGGAACGAATGACGAGGAATCTCCTCTTTTAAATAATACATTCAATTAGAGATCCGGGATTCTTCACTTCATTTTATTTTGTTCTGAATAACAAAGTTACTCCCACAAAAAAAAGCTCCTCCGTTAAGAGAAGCTCTTGCTTTTGGGTAGAAGACGGGATTCACTTCGACTGCGCTCAGCATAAACTTCTCATCCCGCAAGTTATTTCAAAGTTTATCCCACAAAAAAAGCTCCTCCGTTAAGAGAAGCTCTTGCTTTTGGGTGGAAGACGGGATTCGAACCCGCGACCCTCGGTACCACAAACCGATGCTCTAACCAACTGAGCTACAACCACCATGTTAATTTCGCCCTTAAAGCGGCTGCAAATATAAATCATTTACTACGGCTTCGCAATAGGGAGTGCAAAGAATTTTTAAATTAAATCGTATAAAGATTTAACTGCAACATAACGTTCTACATTAAAGCCTTCTGCATATTCTGTGCCAATTAATCTTCCTAAATCTTGAGCTCTATAAGTGATACTATCTTTAAAATTTGTTGAAGAAATTGGTGTCACAGGTTCCTTAGAATCTTGTTTATGAAATTGAGTTTCATAAGCAAATACCGCTTCTAGTTTTTTATGCATATAACCAGTTACATCCACTACAAAATCAGGTTCACTATTCTTCCATTGAATATAATGATATACTTTTTTTGGTCTCCAAGGTTCTTGCCATTCCATATCATCATCATCAAACTTAGTGTCCACTTTTAACAAACCACTTAAAAAACAAGCATCACTAGCTAAGTTACTTCCTTTTGGATGATCAATATGTCTATCATCGAAAGCATTACAAAGAACAATTTCTGGTTGAAATTTACGTATCATCTTTATTAGTTCTAATTGATGTCCTTTATCATTTACAAAAAAACCATCTGCAAAGCCCATATTTATTCTAACCGAAGCTCCTAAAACTTTCCTTGCATTTTCGGCTTCAACTGTTCTTGTTTCTGCTGTGCCACGAGTACCAAGTTCTCCTTGGGTAAGATCTATAATTCCAACTTTCTTTCCGTTGGCAATTTCTTTTGCAAGAGTTGCTCCTGCTCCTAATTCTATATCATCTGGATGTGCTCCTATGGCGAGTATGTCTAATTTCATAAAGTAAAGGTAAGTTAAATGTTATTTAATTGGTAGCCTTTTTAAATGCTTGATTCAAATCTTCTATGATATCTTTTCTATCTTCAATACCAATGGAAAGGCGCAATAGTTCTTCACTAATCCCTTGCTTTTTACGTTCCTCCTTTCCTAAAAGCGCATGCGAGGCAATTGCTGGTTCTAAAATAGTAGACTCCACTCCTGCCAAACTCATAGATGGTTTTATGAGTCGCAAGGACTTTAAAAACTTACTCGGATTAACAGTAGCTGCTAATTCAAAAGACAACATTCCTGTAAATCCTTTCATCTGACTTTTAGCTAATTTATAATCGGGATGTGATTTTAGCCCGGGATAATACACTTTTGTTACCAAGTCATTTTTATCCAGCCATTTTGCTATTTTCCGAGCATTTCTATTATGTGCTTTCACCCGTATTGCCAATGTCTTCATACTTCGCTCTAACAACCATACCGAATATTCGCTTAAGCTTCCACCAAGGTTTATAGCTACATTCCATATTTTTTTGATATGTTCTTCGGAAGCTGCAACAGCTCCTGCACAAATATCACTGTGTCCTCCTAAATACTTGGTAGCACTATGTATCATAACATCAATCCCAAAATCTACTGGAGTTTGATTTATAGGAGAAGCAAAAGTATTGTCTATTAGAGTAACGATTCCTTTTTCTTTTGCGATACGAGAAATCATTTTTAAGTCTGTGATTTTCATCAAAGGATTAGAAGGAGTTTCTATATAAATAACCTTGGTGTTATCTTTTATTTTTGAAGCAAAATCCCCTTCAGAAAAACCATTGGTAAAATCATATTCAATTCCATATTTAGGAAATTCTTCTACTATAAAATTATAAGCCCCGCCATAAATAGAATGTTGTACCACCACATGATCTCCTTTATTTAAAAAAGCCAATAAGGAAGTACTTACTGCTGCCATACCACTGCCAAAAATTAATCCTGCTTCGGTTTTTTCTAATGCAGCAATTTTCTTACACAAGCCTTCCTGATTAGGGGTATTAAAATAACGAGGATATCGCAATACATCCACACCTTTATAAGCATACGAATTACTCATATACAATGGTGAAATTGCACCTTTAAACTGTAAATCCTCCACTTCTCCAACGTGAGTACAAATCGTGTTTTTACCTAGCTTTTTTGATTTCATATGAATCTAATTTTAAAGGATTAAATTTATCAAATCCTTTTTAGGTTTACTATCTTTATGCCATGAAAATATTGCTAGAAAATATAAAAGAGCTCATTCAAGTTCGAGAAGATGCTCCCAATAAAGTTAGTGGCGCAGAAATGAATGAACTACCAAGCATAAAAAATGCTTGGCTATTTCTTGAAAACGGAATCATATCTGACTTCGGGAAAATGGAAGATTTAAAAGACATTCAAGCTTCAGAAACAATAGACTGTACTGGTAAAATAGTAATGCCTACTTGGTGCGACTCTCATACTCATATTGTGTATGCAGGTAATAGAGAGCAAGAATTTGTAGATCGAATTAAAGGGCATTCTTATCAAGAAATAGCAGATAATGGTGGTGGTATTTTAAACAGTGCAAAGAAATTACAAGCAACAGACGAAGAAGATTTATTGGTGCAATCTGCAACAAGATTGCAAGAAGTGATGCAATTAGGTACAGGTGCTATCGAGATTAAATCTGGTTATGGCCTTACTACTGAAGCCGAATTAAAGATGTTGCGAGTTGCAAAACAGCTAGAAGAAATTTTTCCTATAACAGTTAAGACAACATTTTTAGGAGCCCATGCGGTCCCTTCAGAATATAAAGACAATAAACAAGGCTATCTAGATTTAATTTGTAAGGAAATGTTGCCCAAAGTGGCGGAAGAAAACCTTGCAGATTATGTAGATATTTTTTGTGAAAAAGGATATTTTACTGTAGAAGACACACATCAATTACTATCGGAAGCAAAAAAATTCAATTTAATCCCAAAAATACATGTCAATCAGTTTAATGCTATTGGTGGTATTGCTGCAGGGGTAGAACACCATGCTTTAAGTGTGGACCATCTAGAAGTTTTAAATCCTGAAGACATTGAGGCTTTAAAAGGATCTGATACAATGCCAGTAGCACTTCCCTCCTGCTCTTACTTTTTAAGTATACCATATACTCCAGGAAGGGAATTAATAGATGCAGGACTTCCTTTAGCTTTAGCAACCGATTTTAATCCAGGTTCTACACCAAGTGGAAATATGAATTTTGTTATTGCAACGGCCTGTATAAAAATGAAACTCACTCCCGAAGAAGCTATAAATGCTGCAACGATTAATGGGGCTTATGCTATGGGAATAAGCGACACTCATGGAAGCATTACCAAAGGAAAATCTGCCAGTGTAATAATAACTAAGAAGATTCCTTCCTATGGATATTTACCTTATGCTTTTGGCAGTAATTTAATAGATAGTGTTATTATTAATGGGGAGTTGATTTAATAAATTTCGTTTTATTCCCTTCGATTCTCCCTCTATATTCCCTTCAAAAAGCCTTACTTTTGAAATCCAAAAAGAAATAAAATCTCATGCAAAAACAACTCATAGAATGCGTGCCAAATATTAGTGAAGGTCGCGATTCAAAAATTATAGAAACGGTATCTCAAATTGTAGAAACAGTTGATGGTGTAAAACTATTAGATGTAGACCCTGGAAAGGCAACAAATCGAACGGTAATAACCTTTGTAGGAGAACCCGAACCGGTTATTGAAGCTGCTTTTAGACTTATAAAAAAAGCAAGTGAATTAATCGATATGAGTAAGCAAACTGGAGAACATCCTCGATTTGGAGCTACCGATGTTTGTCCCCTAGTACCTATCTCCGGAATTACTCTAGAAGAAACCGCAAAATATGCCCATAAACTGGGAGTACGTGTTGGAAAAGAACTTGGCATTCCAGGTTATTTTTACGAAACTGCTGCAAAAGAAGAAAAACGAAAAAACTTAGCTAATTGCCGTAGCGGAGAATACGAAGGTTTGGCTGCAAAACTATCGGATGCATCTTGGAAACCAGATTTTGGACCTTCAGAATATTCAGAAAGTGTTTCTAGAACTGGAGCTACTGCAATCTCAGCACGTGATTTCTTAATCGCTTATAATGTAAACTTAAATACTACTTCCACCAGAAGAGCCAATGCAATCGCTTTCGATATTAGAGAAGCTGGACGAATGAAACGTGAAGGAAATCCTATTACAGGGAAAAAAGTATTGGATACCAACGGAGAACCTGTTCGGGTTCCTGGGAAGTTGAAAGCAGTAAAAGGTATTGGTTGGTTTATTGACGAATATGGTATTGCACAAATATCTTATAACCTTACCAATATCACCATCACATCGATGCATGAAGCATTTGACGAAAGCTGTAAGTCTGCGTTAGAAAGAGGAATACGAGTAACAGGATCAGAAATTATTGGCTTGATTCCTTTACAAGCCATGTTGGATGCTGCCGATTATTATTTAATAAAACAAGAACGCTCTTTAGGAATTGCTGAAAGTGAAAAAATTAAGATCGCAGTAAAATCATTAGGTCTAGACGATTTAAAACCATTTCATCCTTCTGAAAAGATTATAGAATATATGCTCGGAAACGATGAAAAGAAACTAATCGATTTAAAATTAAACGATTTTGCAGACGAAACTGCTGGAGAATCTATGGCTCCAGGGGGAGGTTCTATTTCTGCTTATGTAGGGGCATTAGGGGTTTCGTTGGGGACTATGGTCGCCAATTTATCAGCCCATAAAGCAGGATGGGATGACAAATGGGAATTCTTTTCAGAGTGGGCAGTAAAAGGACAAGCATATAAAGAAAAGCTATTATTTTTAGTAGATGAAGATACCAATGCTTTTAATAAAATTATTGATGGTTTTAGAATGCCAAAAGATTCTGAAGCTGAAAAACAAGCAAGATTAGAAGCTATTGAGGCTGCTACCATATATGCAACAGAGATTCCATTTCAAGTCATGGAAACCGCATACCATTCTATGGAAGTATCGCAGGCGATGCTTAAAGATGGCTTGCAAAATTCGTTATCAGATGCAGGTGTAGGTATACTTTGTGCAAGGGCTGCAGTTATTGGTGCTTATTTTAATGTTCGTATCAATGCTAAAGATATTAAAGACCAAGGGTTTTCTCAAGATATTTTAGCAAAAGCCGAAAACATCTACCAACAAACTTTAGCCATTGAAAAAGAGACCATAGCGCTTATTGATAGTAAAATGTAATCCCTTTTATTTCCTAATATTTTATTAAAAAGAATGTAAATCTGCATTCTTTTTATATATTTGCATAAGCGCTTATATAATTACTTATATGGATTTATTGCAAACACTTGGTGAAATAGGATTAGGTTCCCGTTTAAAAAGAATTAGTGATCTTTTAATGAAAGAAACACAATTACTATATAAAA
>CAJXYJ010000100.1 GCA_913063255.1 uncultured Flavobacteriales bacterium
CCTTTTTTAAGTATTCCCGTGATATCTGTACGTAAATGTACTAATGAAGCAGCTCTGTGATTATAGGTTTTCGATATTCTTACTACCGAAGTTACTTTCTGTAAACTCGTAGAGATTGCATCTACCACTATTTGTTGCTCTTCAATTTCTTTATAATGCCAAGAATAGTTGTCTTTAGAGTTATGCCTTTGTGTGCCTGCCAAGGCCATTGTTGTAAAAGAAGCCCCTTCGGTTTGCACCAATACCTCTGGAGAAGCTCCACACCATAAGCCTGTTTTTGGGTGATACCAAATGTATCTAAAAGCTGTGGGGTATAAATTTAATATTCTGTCAACTAATTCCTGAAGATCAAAATTTTCTAATGTAAATTTTTCCTTCCTGGAGACGACGATTTTTTTTGCATGTCTTGATTTTATAGACCGTACCGTTCCTTTAACAAGCTTGCAATATTCCTCCTTTTTCAAAGGATTCTCATTTGTACTAATATCTACTTCGGTTATATTATTTTTAATAAAATCAATTTTAAATACATCTCCTTTCGCTAAAGGAATGCAATATGCTTTATTATGATAATCAAATGGTGCAAATACGAAACATTCTTCTGTATAAAGTTCTGTATCATATAACAGAGAATCGTTTTGAAAACAAATATTAACCGATTCACTTTCTGGAAGTGAAAACAATACAAAAGGCAGTTCTTTATTAAAATGAGCCGCTAATTTATCTAAGAGAGAGGCAAAGTTCATAATTAATTTAATTATATAAAGATATAGTTGTTAGTTTTACCATCGATACAAGTTCTTCAGCTTCATTTTCAATTCTAATTTGCCATAATTGTGTTGTTCTTCCGTTATGGATAACTCTTGCTTTAGCAAACACAAACCCCTCTTTTATTCCTTTTACATGGTTAGCCGAAATCTCAATTCCTCTTATACTCACCTCTTTTTTCTTTAAAAAAACAAAAGCAGCAGCACTCCCTACACTCTCCGCTAAAGCTACTGAAGCGCCTCCATGTAAAACGCCATCTGGCTGATGTACTCTAGAGTTAACAGGCATTTTAGCTATTAATTCTTCTTCAGAAACATCTATAAATTCAATTTCCAAAGTTTCCATTAAAGTATTTTTGCAAATTGCATTACACGCTGCTAATATTGCTTCTTTGTTATTCTTCATATTAATAATTTACATTTGTAAAAATACAAAATGAAACTTTTAAAATGACTAAGGAAAAAAAAGTAATCTATACAAGTTCTAATACGTATTCTACTCTAAATACTTTAACTAAAGATACAAAAAATATTTGGTTAGTATTTCATGGGCTAGGGTATTTAAGTAAATATTTTATCAACTATTTTTCTCATATTAATCCTGAAGAAAATTATATAATTTCTCCACAAGCCCCATCTAAATATTATCAAGGAAAAAACTTTAAACATGTGGGTGCATCTTGGCTAACAAAAGAAAACACTATCGAAGAAACCAAGAATGTTCTAGCCTATATTGATGAAATATATAAAACTGAAATTAAAGCACAAAACACAAATTTAATTATTCTTGGATATTCCCAAGGAGTATCCATTGCTACTCGTTGGGTTGCAAGTAGAAAAATTAATTGCAAGCATTTAGTATTGCATTCTGGGGGAATACCAACAGAGCTTATGCCAGAAGATTTTAATTTTTTAAAGAAGGACACAAAAGTCACTTATCTCTACGGAAATAAAGACCAATATATAACAGAAGTTCGCAAAACTGAAGAACAATTAAAAGGAAATCATCTCTTCGGAAAACATATTAATTATCAAGTTTTTGAAGGAGTACATGAAGTTAATTTAAACTATATCAAACTTTTATCAGAAAATAAAATAGTGTAGTTCATCGAATATTTTAGGATTACAACCTATTATATTGTTTTTATAATGTACATTGTAAGAATATTCTAACAATCAATTATGAAAAGTATAGTATTAACAATCGTATTAACTGTTTTCTGTGTGTCTTTAAATGCTCAAATTAACAGTTCTGAAAGACAAGTTTTATTAGATTTTTATACTTCAACAAATGGGGACAATTGGATACAATCTTGGGACCTAAACCAACCTGCAACTAAATGGCATGGAGTTACTATTAAAGACAATAACGTAATAGGCATTAGCATGTTATTTAATAATATTGAGGGAGAAATACCTAGTACAATTGGGCAACTTAATAATCTAGAAGTTTTAGAACTTTCTTTTAATAAATTATACGGTACCCTTCCTACTGAATTAGGAAACTTACAAAATCTAAAATTACTTGCATTTAATGGAAATGGTTTAAATGGAGCAATTCCTTCTTCATTAGGTAATTTATCTAACTTAACACAATTGCATTTAAGTAGTAATTATTTTTCTGGTGAATTACCAGAAACAATTGCAAGTCTTGAACAATTAGAAATATTAAATGTTTTTGACAATAACCTTACTGGAAAAATACCAACAAAAATTGCTTATTTAAGAAACTTGCAAGAGTTAATAGTTGCGGAGAATGATTTTGAACCAACTAATGAGTTTTCTTCTTTAATATTATTAAAAGGAGCATCAGTAGATTTAGAGCGCAAACAAATAAAGCTAGAGGATAAACACATTATTGCTATAGAGTCTGAAGAAGAAAATTAATACTTATAATAAAGTTAATAAAAAAGCGTCCCGTTAGTAACTGGACGCTTTTTTAAATATCGGGCTTTTTAATATCTAAATCCAATATAAATTATATTTCGTAACTTACAGTCTATTAATCAATTAACTGTGCAGTCATGAAAAACATTACATTTATCTTAATGGTAGGCTTACTAATTTTTTCCAGTTCAATTAAAGCTCAAAACACAACTTCACTTGATAATCTTTTAGATCGCCTTTCAGAAAATCATCTGGGAAGTGTTACCGATGTATTTACAAATGAAGAGATAGAAGTTCTCAAAATTTATTTTTATAATAAAAATACTATAGATGAAAAGTCTAGTTTGCTTCCTGATATTAGAATTGCAACTACGCAAGCGGTACAAGTAGTAATTGCTGCTAATATTAACCCTGTAGATTTAGAATCTATTGAAGAATTGTTACCTTCTCCATTAGAAAATTTTGAAGGAGCTGGATTTACTATCCAAACCTCTTCACATTTGGCTTTTATTATTGATAATGCGAATCTGGTCTGGATGCGAAATCTTTTAACAGGAGAATATACTCCATTAGGAAATCTGTTAAATGTCCCCAAAAATCATTCCATAACAGGTCTAGAAAGATTAACTGGACCACAAGGGACACTCTATGGAATTTCAACTAATGGGAAAGGGAGTAGCGCATTGTTGCAAATAGACACCATTACCTGGGAAGCAACGATAATTGGATATCCAAATTTAATACTCCCCATTAATTTAGGAAGAGATGCTGATGATAATCTTTATACGGTAGATATTGACAATGACAAGTTTTATAGATTGAATTTATCAACGGGTGATGTAACTGAAATTGGAGACATTGGCTTTGATGCCAATTTTGGGCAAGGTATGACCTACGACCCAGATACTGATAAATTGCTATTAACGGCGTTTAATAATGATCTTTTCGATTCAGAATTACGAGAAGTTAATATTAACACAGGTTATTCTACATCACTTGGAACCATTGTACCAGGAACCTTAATGCAATTTGGATGGGGAAGTATGTATGACAGAGATATACTTGGAAGTGAAGATAATTTTTTAAATGATTTTAATTTTTATCCCAATCCTGCAAAGGATTTTATAACTCTTAATTCTTCAACTATTATTGATATCGTTGAAATTTATTCATTATTAGGTCAGAAACTAATTACTAATAAAATAGAGTCAACGAATTCAGTTTTAAATATTTCGCATTTACCTACAGGTAACTATATTTTAAAAGTAATTTCAATTAAAGAAACTGGCACCTATAAACTGGTAAAACATTAATAATTCGTTCCATTATATATAAAAAGCGTCTCGATAACACGAGACGCTTTGTTTTAAGCTAATAAATAGTTTTTATTTATCCTTCTTTTTCTTCTGTGCCTTCTTCATGATTATGTCCATCACCTTCTTTATGAGCATCAGCATCTACATCCCCTTCAGCTTCTTGCTTTTTTAAATCCATTTTACAAACAGGACATTGACCAGCTTTGTCATAGGTTTTTCCTTCTTCACAATCCATCGGACATTGATACACAGCTACAGCCATCATTTCAGTTTCAGGTTCTTTTTCTTCTACTTCTTCAACTTTCTCAATAACTTCTTTTTCTACTTCTTTGGTTTCTTTTTGTTCAGACTTACAAGAAGTTACTGTAAAGCCAACAGCTAATACTACTGCAATAGCGACTACTATTTTTTTCATTTTTTGTTAATTTTAATTAATGTTTAATATTGATTTTAGTGTGTTGCAATTTAATATATTTTATATAAAAACATAATTAATTTAATGGGAATGCTCTGCTTCACTTTTTTTCATTTCTGCCATTAAATAATAAGCACCACTTTGTGCAACCAAAATATTGGAATCTATTTCTTCTTTAAAATCGAAAGCGATAAACCCATTGCTAACAGATTTTACGATAACTTCTTGTGGCGTAAATCCCCAAGTTCCATTATCTTCTTTTTCAGCAGTAAATACATAAAAGGTTTCGCCTTCCTGAAAAACAGCATCTTCTGGTAAAGCTTGTTCTAAACTTTCTTCGGTGATTATTCGTGCACTTACATACATCCCTGGTATTAAATTTTTGTTTTTATTTTCTATTTCAGCATGTACATGCAAGGCTTTTGGTCCTTCTTCAAAAGATTTTCCAACAGAATAAATACTAGCTGTTAGCTCCTCATTACCTAAAGCTTCAATACTAAACTTTACTAATTGTCCATTTTTCACCTTACTAACATCTTTTTCAAAAACCATTAAATCGGCGTGGATATGCTCTGTATTTACCACCTCGAACATTGAGGTTTGTGGTAGAACATATTGACCCGATTTAATATTTACTTTTTCAATAAATCCTTCTATTGGGCTTTTGATCGGGGCTATCTGTACGATGTTACCTTCTCTTACATTTTCTGGTGACAAACCTAATAATCGCAGCTGACATTCATATCCTTTAGTCAATCCTTTCGCGCTCGAAAATACCGATTGTGCCTGTTGATAATCACGTCCAGACCCAACTTCTGCGTCATATAGTTTTTTCTGACGGTTATAATCTTGCTCTAAAAAAGTAAGCTTATTATAGGTTTGCAAATAATCGGTTTGCATGGTTATAATATTTGGGTGACTAATATAGGCTAAGACTTGTCCCTTTTTCACTTTATCTCCTTCAATAGCATTAATACTACTAATGTTTGCTCCCAAAGTACTTGTAACCACAGCTTCATTTTGTGGAGGCACCCCTAACTGACCATTTACTTGAATAAAGCCACTCATAGTACGTTTTGTAAGCGCTTCCACTTTTATGTTTAAAATATCGATTTGCTCTTGTGAAAGTGTAAGTTCTTCCCCGTGATCTTCCTTCTCTTCTACTTTTTCACCTTTTAATTGTTCTTCATTATTTTCCATATGATTACCTTGTGAATCGTGTGCATGCTCTTCGGCTTCAGATTGCTTTTTACAACTTATTATAGTAATAAAAGCGATTAGAATTGTGATGATATAAGGTTTTATTAATTTACTCATTTCTCTATTTTTTTTAATTATTGAATTCATAATTTCTTCGGAATTCATTTTTATTATTTTTGATTTAAGAAATATTCTAACTGTATTTTACTATCTAAATATTCTTGAAGTACATACCAAGTATTAATTTCTAATTGTACAACATCTTTCATATTCTGAATAAATGCTATATAACCAATGGCGCCTTCTTTATATGACAAGGACACTCCATTACGCTGTTTTATAGCCAATGGCAATGCTTCGTTTTTATAATAGTTCCAACTTTTTTGTAATTGTTCGTATTGGGTAATCAAAGACACAAACCTATTTTCCATTTGCATTTTATTTGCTATAGTTTCTTGTTCTATAATACTTACTTCAATTTTTGAAGCTTTTGATTTTCCTCTTACGGAATTAAATATTAATGGAATTTGTAAACCTACTTGATAACTATTAAATCCAGATTGACCTCCAATTTTCTGAAACCCATATTGTGCCGATAATGTTGGTAAAAAATTAGAATTCGCTACCTTTTTTTCAGCATTGGCAATCTCTAATTGTGTTTGCCAATAGGTATACAATGGATGATCTTTTAAAGTATTCCCTGAAGTTAATAATACAGCATCAAATTCATCTAATGAAACGGTTTCAACATCAAATACCTCTTCACTCATCAACCATAAATTTAATTCCAGAATTGCAGTTTGGTAGTTTACAAATGCTTCTTCCTTTTTTAATGTTATTAGCTTCCCTTGATTGGCCGTAGTATTATATTCTAATTTTGAAATTGCTTCAGTTTCATAGCGCAAATCAATAGCCTTATTTAAACCAGAAAAAACTTCTTCAATTTCTTCAAAAGAAATATAAATTTGTTTTGCTGTATATGCCTTAACCCAAGATTTTCGTACTTGTTGTTTTACTTCTAATACAGTTAATGCAACATTAGTTTCTGCTAATTTAATCTGGGTTTTAGCTAAATTATTTTTAGGAGCTATTCCAAAAACATCTATTCCTGATTGTCCAATACCAAAAGTTGTATAAGTAGCATCATTGTTATTATTTCCCAACTCTTCACCAGAAGTATAAATATTGGTAGTTCCAAAATCCCAAGCTGTCGTCTTTAATGCTTTCTCCTTTTCTGTGGATAGCTTTGCAGCTTTTAAACTTGGGTAACTTTCTGTTGCCATTTTCACAGCTGTTTCCATGGAAATCACAGGTTCTTGAGCCTGTGTAAAACTCACACAAAATAATAGCATTATGGAAGCCATTACTGCTTTGGGTTTAATCGTTCTCAATTTTCGTTGTTCTTGATTTTCTATCCATCTATATAAAACAGGAATTACAAAGAGGGTTAATAAGGTAGAGGTTAATAAACCTCCAATAACTACAGTAGCTAATGGCTGTTGTACTTCTGCTCCCGAAGATGTAGACAATGCCATAGGCAAAAACCCAAGCATGTCTGTTAATGCAGTTAACAAGATAGGGCGAATACGTCTTCGTGTCCCTACTCTTATACGCTCACCAATATCGGTCACCCCTTCTTCTTTAAGTTCATTAAATCCGCTTATTAATACCAATCCATTAAGTACGGCGACACCAAATAATACAATGAATCCTACCCCAGCTGAAATACTAAAGGGCATATCTCGTACCATTAATGAGAATACACCACCAATAGTTGCTAATGGAATAGCCATATAAATCATAATGGTTTGCTTAAAAGATTTTAATGCAAAAAAGATGAGTATGAAAATCAATCCAAGAGCAATAGGTACCACTGTTTTTAGTTTTCCTGTTGCACGTTCTAAATTCTCGAAAGCTCCGCCATAACGAACATAATACCCTGAAGGTAAATCGACATTAGCATCAATTTTTTGTTGAATTTCCTCGACTAACGATTTTATATCACGTCCCCTGACATTAATACCTACATAAGTTCTACGATTGGTGTTATCACGACTAATTTGCATGGGTCCTGGCTTGTAACTAATTTCTGCAACTTCCTTCAAAGGTATTTGTGTTCCACTTGATAAAGTGACAAACAAGTTTTTAACATTGCTTAAATCTTGACGTAATTCTTCTTTTAATCGAACTACCAGATCAAAACGCTTTTCGCCTTCAAAAATAGTTCCTGCAATACCCCCCGCAAAAGCTGTTTCAATTAAATTATTAAGATCATTTATTTGCAAACCATATTGCGCAATTTTATTACGGTTATAGCGTATGGTAATTTGTGGTTGCCCCGAGGTGGCTTCTACTTTCATATCTGCCACTCCCTCTACTTTAGCCACAATTTCACCAATTTCTACCGCCTTTTGTGCTAAGACATCGAGGTCATCTCCATATAACTTAATAGCGATATCTTCCCGAACTCCTGTTATTAACTCATTAAAACGCATTTCAATAGGCTGGGTAAATTCATAGTTCACACCAGGAACCTGCTCCACCATCTCCTTCATTTTATCTATAAGTTCTTCTTTGCTTTCAGCACTAGTCCATTCGCTTTGAGGTTTCAGAATTACAAAAACATCAGCGATATCCATAGGCATCGGATCTGTAGGAACATCTGCCACCCCTATTCTACTAATAATATCGATAACTTCAGGAAAGTTATTTTTTACAATTTTTTCCACTTTTGTGGTCGTTGCTATTGTTTCAGAAAGAGAACTTCCAGGTTTTAATATTGCGTGAAATGCCAAATCCCCTTCATCCAATTGCGGAATAAATTCGCCTCCCATTTTTAAAAAAGCAAATACAGAAATACCTAATAAGACAACAGAAGAAAACACAATAACTTTTCCTCTCTTTAATGCTTTTACTAAGCCATTTTCGTATTTATCCTCTAACCAATGTACAATACGATCTCCCCAATATTTTTTTTCAGATTTAGGTGCCTTTAAAAATAAAGAGGTCACCATAGGTACATAAGTCAAACACAATATCATAGCGCCTATCATAGCAAAACTAAAGGTCAATGCCATTGGGATAAACATTTTCCCTTCTACACCTTCTAATGCCAAAATTGGTAAGAAAACAATAAGAATAATGAATTGCCCAAAAAAGGCGGTATTCATCATTTTTGAAGAGGCCTTATAAGTAATTTCATCTCTTTCTTGTGAATTTAAAGCTCCTGTTTTTTTTACCTTCTGATAAATTAGAAAGACAGTACTTTCAACAATAATTACCGCTCCATCTACGATAATTCCAAAATCAATCGCTCCCAAACTCATTAAGTTCGCCCAAACATCAAAGACGTTCATTAAAATAAATGCAAATAATAAGGACAAAGGAATGGTAGAGGCTACTATTAATCCTCCACGCCAATTACCCAAAAAGAATATCAATATAAAAATGACTATTAAGGCTCCTTCAACAAGGTTATTTCTAACCGTTGATGTGGTATTTGCTATTAATTTACTTCGATCTAAAAAAGGTTTTATACTAACTCCTTCAGGCAGGGATTTTTGAATTTCTTCAATTCTTTTGGTAACATCTTTAATTACTGCATCAGAACTTGCACCTTTCAACATTAATATCATTCCCCCCACTGCTTCTCCTTCACCGTTTTTGGTTAAGGCGCCATAGCGTGTTGCGGTTCCAAATTGAACGGTTCCAATATCTTTAACCGTAATAGGAATACCGCCCTTATTAGCAACAACAATATTTCTAATATCATCTAAGTTTCGAGCCAATCCTTCGCCCCGAATAAAATTGGCTTGATGATTCTTTTCTATATAAGCTCCCCCAGTATTCTGGTTATTATTTTCTAATGCCTTATATACATCATTAATGGTTAAATCGATTGCATTTAGTTCATTCGGATCTATGGTTACTTCGTATTGTTTGGCTTTACCACCAAAAGCATTGACCTCAACTACTCCTGGAACCATGGCCATTTGTCGACGAATAATCCAATCTTGAATGGTACGAAGTTCCGTGGCATCATATTTACCTTTGTATTCTGGAGCTACCTCTAATGCATATTGGTAGATTTCTCCCAATCCTGTAGAAATAGGCCCCATAAAAGGAGTCCCAAATCCTTCAGGAATATTGGCTTTTATTTCGCTCAGCTTTTCAGAAACCAATTGCCGTGGCAAATAGGTGTCTATATCATCGCTAAAAACAATAGTTACTACCGAAAGTCCAAATCGGGAGATGGATCTAATTTCAGTTACTTCAGGTAAATTTGCAACCGCTAGTTCCACTGGATAGGTTACAAATTGTTCAATGTCTTCTGTCCCCAAATTAGGAGCTTGGGTAATAATCTGTACTTGATTATTGGTAATATCTGGAACAGCATCTACAGGTACTTGTTTTACGCTATAGATTCCTCCTGCAATTAATGCGAAAGTTAACAATGCAATAACAAATTTGTTATGGATTGAAAACTCAATAAGTTTATTAATCATAAATTTTTAAGTTAATTCAATTAAAAAATGGGCCTTTAAAAAGACCAAAAAGGATACAGTTATCCTATAAAATTGAATTAA
>CAJXYJ010000101.1 GCA_913063255.1 uncultured Flavobacteriales bacterium
CGTTTCGATTTATTATATCCTAGTTATGGAGACACCTATCCAACTTTTGTGGGAGCTATTGGAATGACCTATGAGCAAGCTGGTCACGGAAGAGCGGGATTGGGTATTAATACAGACGAAGGTTATGTTTTAACCTTAGTAGATAGAATGCAACACCATACTACAACAGGATTATCAACGGTAGAAATCTCTTCGAAAAATGCACAGAACCTCAACAAAGAATTCAAAACATTTTTTGAAAATGGAGATCTAAAATACAAGAGCTATGTATTAAATGGAAATGCAGATAAAGTAAAAGCATTAACCAATTTGTTGGACATGCACGAAATTAAATGGGGATATTCTAATAGCAATTCTGCTTCTGGATATCATTATGGAACACAAAAAAATGGCTCTATTAATGCAGAAAACGGAATCGTCGTAAATACCGATCAGCCAAAAGGCAAAATGGTAAAAGCTCTTTTTGAGCCAGATGCTAAATTAAGCAATCCACTTACCTACGACATTACTTCTTGGAGTTTGCCCTATGCTTATGGTCTTGAAACTGTAGCTAGTACTAGCTTATTGCAGGCAAATGAAATGAAAATAATGACTGCTATCCATAATGAAGCCTCTCCAAATAGTGCGGGTTATATTAACAAATGGAACAGTATGAATGATGCTGCTTATTTAGCAGAATTATTACAAAACAATATTAAAGTCCGTTTTTCTGAAAAAGAACTGAGCTTTAATAATATTGCCTTTGGTAGAGGAAGTTTAATAATTACCAGAAGTGATAATAAAAGCAACGAAGAATTTGATAAAACAGTAACAGATATTGCCAACAATCACCAAAGAGAATTGCATGCAGCAATTACCAGTTTTTCTGATGTAGGAACCGATTTTGGTTCTCCAGATGTAAAATTAGTGAACAAACAAAATATCGCAATCTTAAAAGGAAGTGGAGTTTCTTCATTAAGTTATGGATCTTTATGGCACTTTTTTGAAACTCAATTAAAATATCCTGTCACTTCTATAGATACCGATGACTTCGGCGTAAATTCCTTAAACAATTTTGATGTATTAATTCTACCTGAAACATACTATTGGGAAGCTTTAAATGAAGAAGGAATTATATCTTTAAAAAGCTGGATTCAAAAAGGAGGTAAAGTTATAGCAATGGGAAGATCTGTTGGTTTATTTAATGAAAAAGAAGGTTTTGGAATTGCAAAAAATAGCAGTGAAGAAAAGGAAGAAGATGCAGAAGACGAAGATGTAGATTCTAAACTTATACCTTATGATCAAAGAGAAATAAATAGTGTAAAAAACTTTATCACTGGTAGTATATACAAAGTGGCAATAGACAATACACATCCTATGGCTTTTGGTTATACAGATACTTATTACAGTTTAAAAGCAGGTAACAAATCTTATCAGTTTTTGGATAATGGGTATAATGTGGGCTACATAAAAGGAGATGCAATTAGTGTTTCTGGATTTTCAGGAACCGAAGCTAAAGAAGGCCTTAAGAACTCTATTGTATTTGCTGAAAAAAGAATAGGTAGTGGAAGTATGATTTATTTGGTGGACGATGTGTTATTTCGCTCCTTTTGGGAAAATGGAAAACTGTTTTTTGTGAATAGTATCTTCTTTGTGAATAATAATAAGTTTAGGATTTAAGCTGTTTTTATACTCAATTTGTTTACACTGAGCTTGCCTGCACTGAGCGGTGTCGAAATGTCGAAGTGTAAATAATAATAAAGTTAGGATTTAAAATATTTCCTATATTTGAATAACATACACATACCAATGATTTTAAACATATTAATCGGCTTAGTAGTTATTGGAATTACAATAATAATTCAAGCCTACGGTACAAAATTTTGGATGCACCATCTAAAAAATAAATATGTAAGCAAGCCTATAGTAAATTTTGACAAAAGGACTGTAAGATTACTGGTCTATACCGCATTATTTTTATTATCCTTAAATTTTTTCGAAGCAATTATCTGGGGATTTACTTACTATCTATTGCCCGGAATTACAGAATTTGAAGATTTAGAAAAAGCCATTTACTTTTCATTAGTTACTTTTACTACACTAGGATATGGAGAAATAACCATAAGTTCTACTAACAGAATTCTTTCTGGCTTTGAAGCTATGAATGGAGTTTTACTATTAGGTTGGACTACTGCAATGATGTTTTCAGTACTTCAATATGTAATGAAAAGTATACTAAAAGATTAGAAGAAAATTATATGTCAACAGATAAAGAAAGTAATAATTCCAACGAAGAATCTTTAGAAGTTAGGGAAAACGAAACTCCTAGTCCTGAAGAAAAAAAGAGTCCCATAAAACTCATCACAAAAATTGTATTGCTTATTTCCGTGTTGTTTTTTGTTTGGTATATATTTTCAGAAAGACAAACACCATACACCGATCAAGCTAGAATAAAAGGTTTAGTCACCCCAATTACTTCAAGAGTTTCAGGAAATATTATAGATATTAGAATAAAACTTCATAGTAAAGTAAAAGCAGGAGACACCTTATTTCAGATAGATCGTTCTCCTTTCGAAATTGCCGTTTCTAAAGCGGAAGCAAATATAGATAACACTACACAATCTGTTGCAGCGAGTACTTCTTCTGTTAAATCGGCTGCTGGTAGATTAGGTGTAGCTAAGGCACAATTAGATAGGGCACAACGAAATTGGAATCGGGTAGAAAAAGTAATGCGTGAAAATGCGGGTGCATTATCTGAAAATGACAAAGACCAATCTGAAACCGCATTATTAACAGCTACAGAACAAGTAGCCTCAGCGGAAGCTAATCTAGATCGTGCCAAACAATCTTTAGGAGATTCTGGTCCCGACAATCCTAAAATTAGAGCTGCAATTCAAGATTTGGAAAAAGCCCAATTAGATTTGGCTTTTACAACTATCATTGCTCCTACCGATGGAGTGATAGAAAGCTTCGATATAGATTTAGGTTATTTTGCTTCGGCTGGTCAGCCTTTAACTACCTTAATTTCAAAATCGGATATTTGGATTCAAGCAGATTTAAAAGAGAATAACCTGTCCTTAATGAATGTTGGTGATCCTGTTAAATTCCATCTAGATATCGCTCCCGGAAAAATATATGAAGGTACAGTAAGGAGTATGGGCTTTGGAGTAGCAACCGACAATTCAAATAAAGGCGGCTTGCCATCTGTAAGCAGTAAATCTGGCTGGTTAAGAGATCCACAACGTTTTCCTGTAATTATTGGCTTAGATAGCAATGAAATAGATTTCCAGCAAATGATACGACTTGGTGGACAAGCAGATATTGTAGTTTATACAGGAGATAACGGACTTCTAAATGGCTTGGCTTCTTTTAGATTAAAGTTTAATTCGTGGTTGTCTTATGTTAGGTAAAACTTCTTTACTTTCTATTTCTAAATATGATTGGGGGATTTCCATTCCAGTAGTTCGTTATGTTCTAGGTATTAGTTTTGTACTTTTAGTAAGTACTTTATTAAACTATCCTATTGCATATTTAACAACCGTTTTAGCCTTAGGTTATATTGCTCCAGGTGCCAAACCGCTTACCTTTAAGCAAAGCGCTAGTTTTATTTTCATATTAATTGTCATCAACCTAATTACATTTATTTTCAGTTCTTATTTTAATGATTACCCTTTAGTTTTCATACCATTATTATTCTTGGGAATATTATGGATTTATTATACGGATTCCTTACCATTAATGGTTAAATTATTTTCTATTATCAGCATTTTTGTAATTCCGTTGATGTCTTTAGAGCCTACAGGTGTCAGTGCATTTGTAGCGATAAGTTTGATTATTAATGCTTTTATGGCAATTGCACTTACGCAGTTGGTTTTTAAGGTATTTCCTTGGTCTCCTGCTGATGAAGAATTTGTAAAAGAGAAAAAGGAAGCAGCAAAACTTACCGAAATCAACCGTTTTAAATATGCTGCAAAAATACTTTTGATATTGCTACCAGTCATACTATTATTTTTTATTTTCAAATTATCTGGCGGATTATTAATTCTTATTTTTATAGGAATTCTTTCCATGAGCCCAGCATTGGCAAATGCTAAAGTGGGAAAATTTATGGTAGCTGCTAATATTTTAGGTGGATTATTTGCTATTATAGCATATAAATTATTAGTAATTGTTCCCCTACTCCCATTTATGATTTTGTTGACCTTATTGGTAGGTTTTTTATTTGGAAGCAAACTTTTTTCAAAAGCAAAACTTGCACCAATATTCGGAACAGGTTTTTCTACTTTCTTGCTTATTTTGGGATCGGTTACCTCATCAACAGATGATGCAGGTTCTGCGGTTTGGTCACGATTAGTTCAAATATCAATTGCTGTGATCTATGTAGTTATTGCCTTTAGAATTTTAAATTATTTTGAACAAAAGAAAAGCAAGTCCGAATGACGAAAAAAATTACATATTGCTTATTTTTTATATTAATACTAAATACTTCTTCCTGTAAAGTAGGTGAAGATTACGAACGTGCAGAACAAAATCTTCCTGAAACTTTTCGACAAGACTCAGAAACAGAAAGCTCTATTGCAACAATTAATTGGTGGGAATTGTTTGATGACCCAATTTTAGTTGAATTGATTAATACCGCTTTAAAAGAAAACCATAATATTAAAATGGCAGTTTCAAAGCTGCAGGAATCGAACATTTATTTCGAACTTTCTGAAGCCGATTTTTACCCTAGTGTTAATTATTATGGCGGTGCTTCGAGTAGTTTTAATTCTCAAACTTCCGATTTTTCAAATTCGGTGGTAACTGGAGTTAACGTTTCTTATACCATAGATCTATGGCAGCGTATTAAATCACTAAATGAAGCTGCTCAACAAGAATATTTAGCCACCGAATATGCATATAGAGCAGTAACTATTTCCATTATTTCATCAGTTGCTTCCGCGTATATATCCTTAAGAGATTTAGACAATCGTTTATTAATTTCAGAAAAAACAGCTAAAAATTTCGCTGCGAATTTAGATGTGATGCAGGCTCGTTTTGATGGGGGATTTGTAAATGAAGTAGATTTAACGCAATCTAAGATTCAGTTAATTGAAGCTGAAGCTACTATTGAAACCTTAGAAAGGTCGAGAGTTCAATTAGAAAATGGAATTAGTGTTTTATTAGGTTCGGTTCCTATTGATATAACTAGAGGACTTCCTATACAAGAACAAATAACATTGCCTGAAGTCCCTACTGGAATTCCTTCAGAATTAATCTCCAGAAGACCCGATGTATTAGAATCTGAACGAAAATTAGAGGCGCAACATATTAGAATTGGAGCAGCCGAAACTTTACAATATCCTTCCTTAACCATTAGTTTAGATATGGGAGTTAGCTTATTGGACCCAGTTACTTTTTTTGGTGATTTAGGAGCTCAATTATTAGGACCTATTTTCAATGGCGGGAAAATTAAAAAAGGTATTGAACTAGAAAAAGTACGTACTGAGCGCTTATTATATAATTATCAATTATCGTATATTACTGCCATTAAAGAAGTGGAAGACGCTATGATTGCTCATAGTACTTATAATCGTGAATATGATTTACGTTCGCAGCAAATGGAATTAGCAACTAAAGCAGCCGAATTAGCTTGGGTACGATATGACGGTGGATTAACCAGTTATTTAGAAGTATTGGCTTTACAAAGCAGTCAGTTTTCAGCAGAACTAAAAGCATCTGCTGCCTTACAACAAGAATTACAAGCAATCATCGACTTATATGTAGCATTAGGTGGTGGTTGGGAACCAATAGAAGAACAAAACAATTAAATTTATATATTATGAGTAAATCAAAAAATGCCATTAATACGTATATCAAAATTATAGTGTTAACCATTTTATTAGTTTGGAGTTTTTTCATTGTAAAAACATTTATCCTTTTAATGATTTGGTCCATTATTGTAGGGGTAGCACTTTACCCATTTTATAAAAAGGTAATTGGAATTTTTAAAGGAAAAAAGAAGGGTTTAATTTCCTCACTATTTGTCATTGCATTGCTAGCATTAATTATTATGCCAACAATAAATGTTACTCAGTCTATTGTAGATACAACAAAAGATATTTATCACAATTTTGACAACGGAACATTAAAGATTCCACCTCCAAATGAAAGCGTAAAAGAGTGGCCTTTAATTGGAAATAAACTTTATGGGGTTTGGTCAAACGCTTCCTCAGATATAGAATCCTTTATTAAAAATAATCCTGAAGAAGTTTCTAGTTCTTTAGGTTGGCTATTCGATTCCTTTAAAGGATTAATGGGTGCAGTGATGCTTTCTATAATCGCTTTAATTTTAGCAGGAGTTTTTATGGCATCTGCAGAAGAAGGCTATAAAACAGGTGTAAAGTTTATGGAAAAGCTAATGATAGGTAAAGGAAAATATTTAATGGAAATGTGTACAAATACCATCCGTAGTGTAGTAAAAGGAATTTTATTGGTAGCTGTAATTCAAGGGATATTAGCTTATTTCGGATTTGCAATGATTGGTTTAGATTCTATGGCAGGAATTTTAGCAATCGTTGTAATATTTGCTGCGATCATTCAAATTCCAGTAACCCTAGTTGCGATTCCTGTTATTATTTATGTATTCTCTTTCGCAGAAACTACACCAGCAATCATTTTTGCTATTTATATGATTATAGTTTCCCTATTAGATAATGTGTTAAAACCAATGTTATTGGCTAAAGGACTACAAACACCTATGATTGTAATATTAATGGGTGCTATTGGAGGAATGATTTTTCAAGGAATTTTAGGTTTATTTATTGGACCGGTTGTTCTTGCTATCGTTCATAATTTGTATATCGGTTGGGTGAATGATACGGATACTGAATTGATATAAATTATTAAAATAATATTAAATAAAAACTATGGCTTCTGAAACTTCTCCAACTGAAGTAAATACAATGAACTCAAAAAACCAACAGCTTTTTATAAGCTTTATTTTAGCGGTTTTAGTAGACCTAACCGTATTAGGACTTTTTAATGAGTTCTGGGAATCTGTAGTGATAGCCTCCTTTAGTATTGCTTTAACTACTGCATTATTACTACAAGTACTATTAAAGATTACTTTTAAAATAGAGCATCGCGTTGCAGCTTATTTTAATAATAAATCTGGTAAAGATTCTAAAGTAATGAAGTTTATTTCATTGTGGGCGATTTTATTCTTTTCAAAAATTTTAATATTAGAAGCCATAAATATTGCATTTGGGAACCAAGTATTATTTCTGGGACCCTATCATGGAATTGTGGCTTTCGTTGTAGTTATTATAGCAATTTTGATTGCTGAAGGAATAATTTCAAAAATTTATAAATCTCTAGCTTAAATTAATTTTCTAAAGAAAGAGTCGATTAAATATTGGCTCTTTTTTTTCTTTTGAAACCTGAAACCTGAAACCATTTTGTGGCACCAAATAAAATCTTATCTATTTTTTTTACTAAAGTCTAAAAACCAACACGGAATTCATTCTCCGTTTGTTTATGAATTAGTGACAATTTGCTTTTACGATTCTAAAAAGTATTCCGAATACAAAGCCATAAAAACATATAGGAACAAAGTTCTTCAATGCAATGAAATAATTAAAATTACAGATTATGGTGCAGGGTCACGGGTTTTTAAATCGAATGAAAGAAAAGTTTCAGCGATAGCAAAAAATGCTGGAACTACTTTGAAGAAACAAGAATTACTGTTTAGATTGGTACGCTATTTTAAGCCAGAACACATATTGGAATTAGGCACATCTCTAGGCTTAGGAACTTCACCCTTAGCAATTGCCAATTCCTCTTCTAAAATTACTACTATTGAAGGCTGTCCAAATACTTCAAAAATGACACAAGGTTTTTTTGAGGTATTTGAATTAAATAACATTCAATTAATAAACGAAACTTTTGAAGATTTTTTTAAAGCTTCTTCTTCCGTAAAATATGATTTTGTTTTTATCGATGGTAATCATAACAAAGAGCATACACTCCGCTATTTTGAATTCCTATTAGAAAAAATAAGTAATCATTCCATTTTAATTTTTGATGATATTCATTGGAATGCTGAAATGACGGAAGCTTGGCAAATTATTATTCAACATCCCAAAGTAACCGTTAGTATTGACACCTATTATTGGGGCTTTATATTTTTCAGGAAAGAACAAGAAAAACAACATTTTACCATAAGAGTGTAACAAGTCTTTACGCGCAGCGACTTATTTAAAAAATATTGAATATATTGTCTTCACGAGAAGGAACGACGAAGCGATCTCATGAAACAAAACTCTATAATTTATGAGATTACTTCGGGTCATTCTTCCCTCGTAAAGACACTAAACATAAAAGACCAGATTAATGAATCCAATAATAAGAATTAAAGGAATAATTAGAAATTTCCCCTTAGGGCAAGAAGTTGTAAAAGTTTTAAAAGGAATTGATTTAGATATTAATCGCGGTGAATATGTAGCCCTAATGGGTCCTTCTGGTTCTGGGAAATCTACACTAATGAATCTCTTAGGATGTTTAGATACAGCTACTGCAGGCACTTACGAATTGAATAGTAAAGACGTAAGTAATATGACACAAGACGAACTTGCTGAGATTCGAAATAAAGAAATAGGTTTTGTATTTCAAACTTTTAATTTACTTCCAAGAACTACCGCTTTAGACAATGTAGCCCTTCCCATGATTTATGCTGGAGCAAGCAAAGAAGCACGAATAAAAAGAGCAGAACAAGTTTTAAGCGATGTGGGATTGGCAGATAGAATGGACCATTCACCCAGTCAACTTTCTGGTGGACAAAGACAACGTGTTGCAGTAGGGAGAGCCTTGGTAAACAAGCCTTCAATTATCCTAGCAGATGAGCCAACAGGAAATCTAGATTCAAAAACTTCGATCGAAATTATGGCTTTGTTTGAAGAAATCCACAGTCAAGGAAATACTGTAATAGTAGTAACTCACGAAGAAGACATTGCTGCTCATGCACATCGTGTTATAAGGTTGGTGGATGGAATGATCTCTAGTGACGAAAGAACGAAGTAAAAAACACAATCTTCAGAAGCAATAATTAATTAATGTACACTTCGATACATTCCGCTAAGGCGGAATACTCAGTGTACTTTTTACAATTATCCCAAACCTTATCGATATCCTTTAGAAACCTATTAGGTTCTCTATGAATTCCTAAGACAAAGCATTAAAATTCGATACCTTTGTTTTAATTAAAATTTAAAAATGGATTCTTTAAATTTATCTAACCCTATAGTTCTTTTTGTTGGGGGGATTATATTGCTTGCCCTGCTATATTTTTGGAATAAACAAAACACCAATAATAGACGTAAAAGAAGTCGAAGAAGCTTCAGAAAAAGCTATCAGGATAAAAAGAAAGATCACAAGAAATAACGATTAAAAAAATGAAGATATATACAAAAACAGGAGACAAAGGAACCACTGCACTTTTTGGGGGTACTCGAGTTCCTAAACATCATATTAGAATTGAATCTTATGGAACTGTAGATGAGTTGAACTCTAATATAGGATTAATTCGCGATCAGGAAATAGATAGCCATTCCAAGGATATATTAATTCAAATACAAGATCGATTATTTACTTTAGGGGCAATTTTAGCTACAGCACCGGAAAAGGAAACTCTAAAAAGTGGAAAAGAAAGACTCAATATTCCAAGAATAATTGATGAAGACATTAGCCTTTTAGAATCCGAAATGGACCAAATGAATGAAACACTTCCTGCAATGACACATTTTGTGCTTCCCGGCGGTCATCCTACAGTGTCATATTGTCACATAACACGATGTATCTGTCGTCGTGCCGAACGATTAACTACCTTATTAAACGAGCAAGAACCTATCGACGAGCTTGTTTTAATGTATTTAAATCGATTATCGGATTATCTCTTTGTACTGGCACGAAAATTGTCCAAAGACTTACAGATTGAAGAGATAAAGTGGGTTCCGAAGAGAATCTAATTTTTTTAAAAAAATAAATTATAAACAACTGTTTTACAGCTATTTATAAACGTTCTTGAAAATAGTGCATAAATAATTGCGATTTTACTTGACTTTGTGATCAAAAAAATTATTTTTGCAGAAAATTAAAAACATTAAGTACTATGTACTGGACTTTAGAATTA
>CAJXYJ010000102.1 GCA_913063255.1 uncultured Flavobacteriales bacterium
GATTATTATTTAACCATTACCGAAAGTAAAAAATTCACCAATGATGATGGATCTTTTCATTATAAAAAACATAAGATTTATCTTTATAAAGAAGATTTCACTGAGTTCAAAGACAGTTTAGATGAAATGATTTCTTTTATAATTGATGAAAAAGGTGAAGAAGTTATAAGCGAACGTCATCAAAAAGATTATAAAAAAGAAGAAGACGATGCTGTTGAAGTTGAAACAGAAGAAAGCTCAACATCTAGTTTTACAGATGTAGATTTCGACGATATTTAAAATTACTCAAATATATTATACAAACGTCCCTCTACCTTTTTAGGTTTAGAGGGACGTTTTTTTTTATATCTTTAAAAAATACAAATTCCTCTATGAAAAATATTTTTCAATTCCTTTTTTTATTATTATCCATTAATATAGTCGCTCAAGATTACTCTGTAGATCTAAATTATTATCTACCAACAAGTGTGGATTATAACAAGAACATCCCAACACCAAAGAGTATTATTGGTCACGAAGTTGGAGAATGGCATATCACCCATGATAAGTTAGTACAATATATGTATGCTTTAGCGAATGCGAGTGATAGAATAACAATTGAAAATAGAGGGGCCACTTTTGAAGGTAGACCATTACTACTCCTAAGTATCACCTCCCCTACTAACCATAACAATATTGATCAAATTCGTAATGATCATATGTCCATAACAAATACTAGTTCTAACAATACAGACTTAAATGAAATGCCCGTTGTGGTATACCAAGGATTTTCAATCCATGGTAATGAACCTAGTGGTTCTAATGCGGCTTTAGCAGTAGCTTATTATTTAGCAGCAGCACAAGGTCCAAAAATTGATGAACTTTTAGAAAACACTATAATTTTATTTGACCCTTCCTACAATCCAGATGGATTGCAACGTTTTGCCTATTGGGCAAATATGCATAAAAACAAAAACATTAATCCGGACCCTAACGACAGAGAATACAGAGAAGTTTGGCCTGGAGGAAGAACCAATCATTACTGGTTTGATATGAATAGAGATTGGTTGCCTGTACAACTTCCCGAAAGTCAAGCTAGAATTAAAACATATCATCAATGGTATCCAAATATATTAACAGACCATCATGAAATGGGTACCAATGCAACTTTTTTCTTTCAACCAGGGATCCCATCAAGAACCAACCCATTAACTCCAAGTAAAAACCAAGAGCTTACTGGTGCTATTGGAGAATTTCATGCAAAAGCATTAAATAACATTGGGAGTCTTTACTATAGCAAAGAAAGTTTTGATGACTTTTATTATGGCAAAGGCTCCACTTTTCCAGATATAAATGGAGGCGTTGGGATTTTGTTTGAGCAAGCTTCCTCTAGAGGACATGCACAAGAAAGTGATAATGGCATTGTTACATTTCCCTTTACCATTCGAAATCAATTCACCGCAGCATTGTCAACATTAGAAGCAGCTCTTGCAATGCGACAAGATCTATTACAATACCAGCAAACCTTTTACACCAATGCTCGAAAAGAAGCAGAGAATTCTGGAACCATCGTATTTGGTGATGAAAAAGATGCTACAAAAGTAATTCAGCTAGCAAAAATATTAAAACGCCATAAAATTGAATTTCACGAATTAAAGGATGATTTTTCAAAAAACGGAAAGAGCTACAAAAAAGGATATAGTTATGTTATTCCAAAAAATCAGAAACAACATCGTTTAATCAATGCTATGTTTCAGAGACGTACTACCTTTCAGGATAGTTTGTTTTATGATGTAAGTGCTTGGACATTTCCTTTGGCTTTTAATTTAGATTATGAAGAAAATGAATCTACTAACAAATTAGGGGATTTAGTTACCGAATTAAAACCAAAAAACAATCCACTTCCAGAAACTTCTAATTATGGATATTTAATGGAATGGCACGATTATAATACTCCTAAAGCTTTAAATAAGATTCTTGAAAAAGGATTACGTGCAAAAGTGGGTTTAAAACCGTTTACCCTAGAAAATAAAGATTATGATTATGGGACTATTTTAATACCCGTTCAAAATCAAAAATTGAATAAAAATGAACTAGCAAAATTTCTATTAGAAATAGCCAAAGAAAGCAATGTAACGATAACAGGAGTTTCTACTGGTCTTACGGTAGGAATTGATTTAGGGAGTAGTAATTTCAAAAAAATAGAGCCTCAGAAAGTTGCTTTAATTGTTGGTGATGGCATCACTCCATATGATGCTGGGGAAGTATGGCATTTGTTTGATCAACGCTACGATATGTTAATCACAAAATTGGATACAAGAAATTTTGATCGAAAAGATTTAAGTCGATATACAGATATTATTCTTCCAAATAACTGGGGTAATGCATTAACAAAAGAAGATGCAAAAAAACTTAAAATTTGGGTAGAGAATGGAGGAACATTAATAGGTTATAAAAATGCTGGAAAATGGTTTAACAAGAATGAATTATTAAAACTGAAATTTAAAACAAAGAAGGATTCTGCACAAAATATCTCTTTCGAACAGAAAGGAAAACATAATGGTGCGCAAGTAATTGGGGGTGCAATATTTGAAACTAAACTAGACCGCTCACATCCAATTGCGTTTGGTTATAAAAATAATTCTCTTCCAGTTTTTAGAAACTCTAAATTATTTATGGAAACCGACAAAAACAGCTATAACAATCCTATTGTTTATACAAATGAACCTCTTTTAAGCGGCTATATTTCTGATAAAAACAATTCCGAATTGAAGAATACTGCAATGTTTAAGGTTGGAAAATTAGGTAGTGGTAAAGTAATCTACTTTACCGATAATACTAACTTTAGAGCTTTTTGGTATGGAACCAACAAGTTGTTGATGAACGCGATTTTCTTTGGCGACAAAATGTAAATATCACAAGCTAATTTAGAATGCTTTTAAAATATTTCCAGAAATGAAATCTGTTTGGTAAATCCCAATTAAAACTATAAATTTATAACAAGGTAGCTTCTATTTGTTTATGGCTATTCTTTCAAATAAATTTAGTTATATGGGAGATCAAAAAATTAATACCATTACTGATAAGCAAGCGCGTTCAAAATTTATACGAAATTTATTAAACGATATTCAAGCCTTAGAAATAATGCTTGAAGAAGAAATGTTAGAAAATGATATTACGCGAATTGGTTCTGAGCAAGAGTTTTGTTTGGTCACAGGTAATTGGCGTCCCTCAAAAAAATCTGCTGAAATTTTAAAAGACATAGACGATCCACATTTTACTACAGAAATTGCATTATTTAATCTTGAAATTAATTTAGACCCTATAGAATTAAAATCAGATGCTTTTTCAATAGTAGAAAACCAATTAAACACTTTACTTAAGAAAGCTTCAGACTCCGCTAAAAAGTTTGATAATAAGATTGTTCTTACCGGAATTCTTCCAACCATCACTAAAAGAGAATTGGAATTTGATTATATGACTCCTTTAGACAGATATTGGATGCTAAATGATATGCTAAAGGAATTAAGAGGAAAAGATTTTAGAATGCACATACGCGGTGTAGATGAACTATTTATAAAACATGATTCAGTATTATTTGAAGGCTGTAATACTAGTTTTCAACTGCATCTTCAAATTGATCCAAAGGATTTTATTTCAAGTTATAATTGGGCCCAAACCATAACAGGACCAGTTTTGGGGATTTGTTCTAATTCTCCTTTATTATTAGGTCGAGAACTTTGGAGTGAAACACGAATTGCACTATTTCAGCAAAGTATCGATACCCGAAATTCTTCACATGCCTTAGAAGACAAACTGTCTAGAGTTTCCTTTAGTAAAGAATGGGCAACAGGATCTGTAATAGATATTTTTAAAAATGATATTTCAAATCATAAAATAATTTTAGCAAAAGATATTGAATCCAATTCAATAGAAGATTTAAAAAATGGTAAAACCCCAAAACTAGAAGCTTTATGTACCTTTAACGGTACTGTTTATCGTTGGAATCGCCCTTGCTATGGAGTAGGAAACGGTAAGGCTCATTTAAGAATCGAAAATAGATATATACCCTCTGGCCCAACTATCCTAGATGAAATGGCGAATTTTGCATTTTGGGTGGGTTTAATGAAAGGTAGACCTTCTAAATTTGATGATATGCCTAGTCAAATGGATTTTAAAGATGCCAAAGCAAATTTTATAAAGGCAGCAAGAACAGGTAAAGAATCTGTAATGACTTGGATGGGAAAAGAAATTTTACTCAGAGATTTAATAATTAATGAACTGATACCAATAGCAAAAGAGGGATTAAAAAAAGCTTCTATAAATAATAAAGACATAGACCGTTTATTAGGAATTATAAAAGATAGAGCTGAAGGTAATACGGGAGCACAATGGAAAGTGGCAAATTACCGGCACTTAAGAAAAACATTAAAACAAGACGATGCATTAGGTGTTTTGACAAAGCAAATGTATAAAAACCAAGAAAATGGGCTTCCTGTTCATCAATGGCCTATGTTTGATAAATCGCCAAATAATTACCAAGATGCTCATTTAGTAGGGCATGTGATGTCGACTCAATTATTTACGGTTCAAGAAAATGATTTGGCCGATTTAGCTATTAATATTATGGAATGGAAAGAAGTTCGTCATGTTCCTGTTGAAAACACAAAAGGGGAATTAACAGGTCTTTTAACTTGGGCTCACCTAGAGAAATATAAAGACAATGATATAGATAGTGTTGTTGCTGATATTATGATGAAAAATGTTTACATTGTCCACCCCGAAACCAAGATATTAGAAGCTATTCATCTTATGAAAATTAATGATATTGGATGCCTTCCAGTTGTCCAAGATAAAAGCTTAGTAGGGATTATCACCATCAAGGATATAATTGCATAATAATGACAAATGTTTTTAGTAAAGCCCTACATAAAACGATAAAAGTAAATCGTATTATAGGTAAAATAGTAGGATCACATCCTGGACCAACATTAATTTTTACAGCTGGGATTCATGGCAATGAACCATCTGGAATATTTGCATTACAGCAAGTTTTAGAGGAACTAAAAGAAAAAAACACTCCAATTCATGGAACTATTTATGCTTTAAGTGGTAACCTTACCGCCTTAGAAGAAGGCACTCGTTATCATCATCAAGATTTAAACAGAATATGGACTAGCGATAGGATGCATAAAATTAATGATGGAGTTTTTAATGAAGACGATAAAGACATTCTCCAGCAATTAGACATTTACAGTACTTTATCGACTATTTTAAAAAAGGAAAGCGGTCCTTTTTATTTTATGGATCTTCACACAACTTCAAGTGAAACTATTCCTTTTTTAACGGTTAACGATAGTCTTTTAAATAGAGCTTTTACAAAACAATATCCTATTCCAATTGTTTTAGGAATTGAAGAATATTTAGAAGGCCCATTACTTAGTTATATCAATGAGTTAGGTTATGTAGCATTTGGGTTTGAAGGAGGACAACATGATGATTTATCATCTATTGAAAACCATATTGCTTTTATATATTTGTCTTTATTATATACAGAAAGTATTGCTATAGATACTTTTAACTTTCAAAAATATCACGATATTCTTGCCAAAACTTCGGTTGATACTCAGGATATATTTGAAATTTATTTTCACTATAAAATTAAGGAAGAGGAAATCTTTAAGATGAATCCTGGCTTTTTAAATTTTCAACATATCAATAAAGGACAAGAATTAGCAAAAAGCAATGGTTCTATTGTATATGCCGAAAAATCTGGAAGAATGTTGATGCCACAATACCAAAATCAAGGAAATGATGGCTTCTTTTCTATTCGAAAAATACCACCTATTTTCCTTAGCTTATCCAAAACATTAAGAAACATAAGATTTGATCGCATATTAGCCATTTTACCAGGAATTAAGTGGCAAACAGAAAAGCATGATGCTCTATTAGTGAACCGGAAAATTACTTGGTTATTTGCCAAACAATTTTTTCATTTAATGGGTTATCGAAGCAGGGAAATAAACAAAGATTATCTTCTTGTGAAAAACCGTGAGTTTGCTTCCCGAAATGAGGAATATAAAGAAGTTTCTTGGGCAAAAAAATAAATATTTAACAATCAATTGTATGTTATATAATCTATGAATTTAATAGAAGTTAAAACAAAAGAGGACGCAAAGAGATTTATAACCCTCTCTATTGATTTATATAAATATGAAAGCGCTTGGATTAGGCCTATTGACAATGAAATAGAGGCTATTTTTAATCCTAATAAAAACAGTGATTTTAAAAATGGGGAATGCACAAGATGGATTCTAGTAGATAACAATAAGGTAATAGGCCGTATAGCAGCATTTATTAATCATAGAACAGCTACAAAAGATAATAAGCAACCCACAGGTGGATTAGGTTATTTTGAATGTACTAACAATCAAGAAGCAGCGAATATTCTTTTTGATACTAGTAAACAATGGTTAATAGAAATGGGCATGGAAGCAATGGATGGACCCATTAATTTTGGTGATCGTGATAAATGGTGGGGATTATTAACCAAAGGCTTTGATTTAGATCCAAATTACCAATGCAATTATAATTTTTCATATTATCAAGAGTTATTTGAAAATTATGGGTTTCAAAATTATTTTGACCAATATACTTTTACAAGAAAAGTATTAGATCCTATTCACCACAGATTAGAATATAAGGCAGATATTATAAAAAAAGATCCTAATTATACTTTTGAACACTTCAGTATGAAAAAGTTCAAAAAACAAACCAAAGACATTATTAGCATTTATAATAAAGCTTGGGTAGGTCATAATGGTGTTTCAGAAATGACACAAGAAAAAGGAGAAGCTATCATCAACCAATTAAAACCCATTTTAGAAGAAAAAATAATTTGGTTAGGTTATTATAAAGAAGATCCCATTGCATTTTATTTCAATATTCCAGATGCCAATCAAATTTTAAAACATGTAAATGGAAAATTGGACTTCATAGGAAAGCTGAAATTTTTATGGTATAAAAGGTTCAGTAAAAATCAGAAAATGCTTGGTATTATTTTTGGTGTAATTCCAGAACATCAAGGAAAAGGGGTTGATGGCGCTATTATACTTGCGTCTCTTGACACATTACACAATATTTCTAATAAGTATCCAGTTACCGAGATAAAAGGCATAGGTGATTTTAACAGAAAAATGATTCTAGTAATTAAACAGGTGGGGGGAGATATTTGCAAGGTACATAGCACTTATCGCTATTTGTTTGATAGAAAAAAGTCTTTTGAAAGAATGAAAGATATTTGAAATTTTTAGCTTCAAATAAATTTTTATAAATTCTGAATATTATTTTTTAAGATTTCAAATTCAGAAACCATATCTACAATAATTTCTGCAGCCGGTTTAATTTCATTTATCATACCTGAAATTTGGCCAATTTCTAGTTCACCTTCCTCTAAATCTCCTTCAAACATTCCCTTTTTAGCTCTTGCCCTACCCAATAAATCAAGTAATTCTTGTTTTGAAGGTTTGGTTTTATAGAGCTCCATCAGTTCGTCAAAAAAACTATTTTTAAGTAAGCGTACAGGAGCCAATTCTTTCAATGTTAATAGAGTATCACCTTCGTTTGCTTTAACAATCATTTCTTTAAAATCCTGATGCGCACTTGATTCTTCACTTGCAGCAAAACGACTTCCAACTTGTACCCCATCTGCACCTAAAACCATTGCAGCTAACATTCCACGTCCGTTACTTATTCCTCCTGCTGCAATTAAAGGAATCTTTAATTTTTCCTTCACCATTGGGATTAAAGTAAAAGTTGTGGTCTCTTCACGTCCATTGTGACCTCCTGCTTCAAATCCTTCTGCAACAACAGCATCTACACCTGCATCTTGTGCTTTTAATGCAAATTTTACACTACTTACCACATGAACTACGGTAAGACCATTCTCTTTTAATCTTGTGGTATGTGTTTTAGGGTTACCTGCCGAAGTAAAAACAATCTTCACTCCTTCATCGATAATAATCTGAATGATTTCTTCAATATTGGGGTAAAGCATTGGCACATTAACTCCAAAAGGATTTGTTGTAGCCTTCTTACACTTTATAATATGTTCTCTTAAAACTTCTGGGTACATAGAGCCTGCACCTATTAAGCCTAATCCTCCAGCATTGCTTACGGCACTTGCTAATCTCCATCCACTCACCCAAATCATTCCTCCTTGAACAATTGGGTGTTGGATGTTAAAAAGTTCCGTAATTTTATTTTGCACTATTCCTTGATTACTTTAAAACTAATACTCTTATTATTAGAAGTAATCGTAGCGATATACATTCCTGCAGTTAATGTTTCTATATCGACTACATTATTTGTAGTAGATATTTGAGTTGTTAATATCTCTTTTCCTAAAATAGAATGTACCGTAAATTGTGCATTTTGAATTTGTTGTGGAAATGAAATATTAATTCTAGAGGAAACAGGATTTGGATATAATGCAAAATTAGACAATAAGAAGTCATTTTCATTAGCCAGTATTTCTAATGCATTATAAGCATCTTCAAAATTTGGAATCCCATAACCCATTTGATTTGTAGGATTATTAAAAAGGTGTGCCGATTCTCTAACAACTTGCATAACACTACCATTTGACACTTCTGGTCTAGATTGCCATAAACAAGCTACAACACCAGCCATAATTGGAGAACTAAAAGAAGTTCCACTACTATAATCTACATTACCGTTAGTATCAATAACTGCTGAACCAGATCCTTGTGCCATTATATCTGGTTTTAATCTCCCGTCTGTTGTTGGTCCATATGAACTAAAAGAAGCATAGTTGCCATTTGAATCTACCGCTCCAATAGTTAATACTCCTGGAGAATCTGCAGGGGTTCCAGGAAATGGAGAGCCAGAAGAACCACTATTCCCTGAAGAACAAACTAAAATCATTCCTTTATCAAAAGCAATGTTTCCTCCTCTTGCTGCAAAAGTAGTTTGCCCGTCTAAATCTTCATAAGTATGTGTATAATTGTTGTTATCATATCCTTTATAGCTCAAAGATGTGTTTACCACATCTACCCCTAAACTATCAGATCTTTCTAATGCTTCCACCCAATGTGCTTCTTCTAAAGGTGTTTCTGTTGGAGTATATTCGGTAACAAAAAAGTAATAGGAAGCTTGTGGAGCTGTACCTACAAATTGATCTTGTAAAAAACCACCAATATCACTAGAAGTTTTTGTCCCATGAGAACTAGTCCCATCCACATTAGTGCTTCTAGCTTGAAAATCGTAAGTTCCTAATAATCTTCCTTCATTTACCATATCTGCAAATCCAGGGTTAGTATTTACTGAAGGAAAACCAGCATCTAAGACTGCTATAATCATATCCTCGCCAGCATAATCTAATTCGTGTAAAAAATCTCCCGATAGCATTTCAATTTGGTTTGCTGCTCCTCCATAATTGTATACAATTCTATTTGTTTCATTTTCTATAGAAAACTTGTCTTCTATAGGTTCTCCTGGAAATAAATTTAAATCTTTGTCTGCATACTCTATATCTATAACAAAGGGAAGGTTTAATAAATCTTCAATATTAGACTCTGTACCTATAACATATACACAGTTCATCCATTTAGATTTTGAATATACAGTTATACCAGTTGCATCTTTTACTTGAGAAATATACGCTTCGTTAACTGGAACATCTCTTGCATCTATAGGAGTGTTTTGTAATAGCTTACGGTCTATTGCCTCTTGTGTAAGTATGGTTATTGGATCTGCTAAAGATTCTTCTACATTTTCTTTATCTGCAAAAAACACCCAAGCATCTTGTGTTTGTCCATAACTTTGTTGAATTAACAAAATCGTAAATAAAAATAATAATTTTTTCATAGCTTTTTTTTTTAAGAAATTACTCCACTCCCAAGCAATTCTTCACCTTTATACCAGGCAACAAATTGACCTTCAGTGATTGCAGATTGTGGATTTTCAAAGATAAT
>CAJXYJ010000103.1 GCA_913063255.1 uncultured Flavobacteriales bacterium
CTTCTTTTAATCCACTTTCTGCCAATGCATCAATGGTGTCTTCTTTCAATAATAAATCTACACGACTCTGTATTGTATATGAAATGGAAAGATTGGCTTTTTTTAATTCCACATTAAAATTTTGAACCCAATTGGGTTTTAAGCCAAAAATATCATCACACATCCAAAAATTAGTCACCCCATAATTTTCTTTTAGGTAGTTAATATGTTTGGTGATATATTCTGGGGAATGCGAATTATATCGAATGCCATAAATAGGTTTTGCACACCAATTACATTTATAAGGACAACCACGAGTGGTAGCAATATTTAAAGTAAATTTTCTTCCTCGTTCTGCCCAAACACTTTTATACGCATCAATATCTACTAAATCCCAAGCAGGTTGCGGTAACTCATCTAAATTTCTTAAAACTTCTCTTTTAGGAGTGGTCTCAAAATCTTCTTCTTTTTTAGATACGATTCCATTTACTGAACTAACATCCTCTTTTTTGTTGAGTGTTTCTACAAGCGCTTTCAAGGTAAATTCTCCTTCTCCTAAAATGATATAATCAGCTCCAGCATTAAGGTATTTTTGATAATGATCGGTACTGTCTGAACTATTAACAATTACTGTGCAATTATATTTTTTACCCAAAGCTATCATTTCGAAAGCAGCTTCCCTCATATTGGTTAGGCACATTTTGGTGAGGTAATTAAAACCATCATCATATACCACCAAATACTTGGGTTTTTGCTGTTGAATTTCAACCTCGATGTCGTAAGGGTTATCTCTTAGGTTGGTGTCGAAAAGGGAAACAGAATGGCCAGAGATACGCATCAATGAAGCTGCATATATAGTTCCTAATGGTGGGTAAGGAGTTTTATTAGCCCACTGTTTTTTGTCTAAGGGATAATAATACGAGTGAGAAAATAGAATATCAAGCATGTTCTTTCTCTAAATGAATATTATGATTTTCTCGATATTCATCATACTTAACATTTAAACGTTCGATCACTTTTCTCTGAAAATTTAATGGATGGTGTTTAGAAATGTTTTTGGTAGATTTTAATGCGACATTAAATTGTCTTTCTTCCAAATCACTAAATTTCATTTTCCATTTTTTATAGGTTATTTTTAAAAAAAGTTGATCTAGTTTTTCGCCCATTTTAGTGTTGAGTATATTTTCAGTTAATCGAGTGAATAAAGGCTTTTCAACGGTGATCATATTTACAAGACCTTCAGATATAGATTTGTTTGGCAGAAAACTATTTACCCAAGTATTTTGTTTGTAGAAATCATGAAAGCTACCATTGCCATACATGGGCATAAGTGTAACTAATTCGGTAGCAGTAAAACGGTTTTTTTCATCTATTTCAAGAGAGTTGGAGCTTATAAAATAGTTGACACAAAAATATTTTTTGGAATTAAGTAAAAATAATTTTTTATATAATATTAAAAAGGTTCTAGCAACCCATAATCGATTAGGAGCAGTAATTATAAAAAAGTCAATATCGCCATCTTTATCATAATACCCTTTTGATAATGATCCTGAAATTCCGACACCCTCAACATAAGGGAATTTAGAAATAAATTTGGAAACCTTATCTGCTTTTTTATTGATATCCTTAGCCATTTTATTACCAGAAAGTCTTCTTTTTATAAGACTTTCATCTTTTTCGCAAAGGTAAAAACCATCGATATTAAAAATTACTTTATCTTCTACTAAACGGTCTAATTCTTTCTTAACTTGATCTTTTGATTTTGTTTCAGAGAAGTCAAAGATCTCCTCTTCGGTTAAGGGATACCGAAATAAAGAAAAATATAAAAGTGGTTTTAAAAGATTCAAAATTATTTTTCTTATTAGTAATTATAGATTAGACGTATTTTTTTAATGAATACAAAATAAGTATAATTATTTATAATCTATGTAGCTAATGTTACAAGTTATTCACTAATGAGCTTCCAACCAATTTTCCCCCAAACCTAAATCCACATCTAGGGAAACTGATAATTGAAATGCATTTTCCATTTCAGATTTAATAAGAGGTTTAAGTTCTTCTAATTCAGGTTTGTAAATATCAAAAACCAATTCATCATGTACTTGTAACAGCATTTTACTTTTATAATTGCCCTCTTCTAACTTTTTGAAGATATTAATCATTGCAATTTTTATAATATCTGCAGCAGATCCTTGTATAGGAGCATTTACCGCATTTCGTTCTGCAGCACCTCTAACAATAGCATTAGACGCATTAATAGCATTTAAATAACGTCGTCGTCCTAAAACGGTTTGTACATAGCCATTTTCACGAGCAAAATTTACTTGCTCACTCATAAAACTTTTAAGTTTTGGATAGGTTAGGTAATATGTGTCTATTAATTCTTTTGCTTCTTTTCTGCTTAAATCTGTTTGATTACTCAAGCCAAATGCGGAAACCCCATAGATGATTCCAAAATTTACTGTTTTGGCATTGCTACGTTGTTCTTTGGTTACCTCTTCTAATGGAACATCAAAAACTCTAGCAGCAGTTGATGCGTGAATATCTTCCCCATTTTTAAAAGCTTCAATCATAGTAGATTCTTTACTCAATGCTGCAATAATGCGTAATTCTATTTGTGAATAATCTGCCGCTAATAAAACATAGTCTTTATTTCTAGGAATAAATGCTTTTCTTACTTGACGTCCACGTTCGGTTCTAATTGGAATATTTTGTAAGTTAGGATTATTACTACTAAGTCTTCCGGTAGCTGCAACAGTTTGCATATAATCGGTATGCACTCTCCCAGTAATAGGCTCCACTTGTTCTGGCAATGCATCTACATAGGTGCTTTTTAATTTTGCCAAGCCACGGTATTCCAACACATCACTAATAATATCATGATCTTTTGCCAAATAAGAAAGCACATCTTCGGCTGTAGAATATTGACCAGTTTTGGTTTTTTTTGGTTTTTCTACAAGTTTCATTTTTTCAAAAAGAACAATCCCTAATTGCTTTGGAGATGCAATATTGAATTCCTCTCCAGCAGCAGCATAAATTTTCGAAACAAGATTATTAATGTCTTTTTCTAAATCTGATGTCAAACTTTTTAAAAATTCAACATCCAGATTGATTCCTTCTAACTCCATATTTGCTAAGACCCCTACTAATGGAATTTCAATTTCGTCGAATAACTTTTGAATGTTCGCCTCTCCTAATTCTTTATCAAAATGTTCTTTTAATTGCAGGGTAATATCAGCATCTTCTACAGCATATTCGGTTATTTTGTCTAAAGGAATGTCTCGCATAGAAAGTTGATTTTTTCCTTTTTTTCCAATAAGATCGGTGATAGAAACAGGGGTATAATTCAAATAAGTTTCTGAAAGCACATCCATATTATGACGCATATCGGGATTGATAAGGTAATGCGCCAACATAGTATCGAACAATTTTCCTTTAACTGAAATATCGTATTTCGCCAAAACCTTAATATCATATTTTAAATTCTGACCGATTTTCTCGATGGTTTCCTCTTCAAAAAATGGTCGAAGTATTTCG
The DNA here is from genome assembly GCA_913063255.1 of uncultured Flavobacteriales bacterium. Taxonomy (GTDB): domain Bacteria; phylum Bacteroidota; class Bacteroidia; order Flavobacteriales; family Flavobacteriaceae; genus Marifrigoribacter. The sequence goes on from CAJXYJ010000103.1 coordinate 3,517, forward strand.
ATAAGCTCTTGTGCTTTATCTTTATTTTGCTCCTCCGCTAAAGCTTCAGGCGGCACGCGGGCAGGAAAGGGAAGAAAAAATCCTTTGCCCACTTCCCAAGAAAAAGCGATACCTACAAGTTCTGCTGTAATAGGATTTAGCCCAGTAGTTTCGGTATCAAAACATACCGAAGTTTGTTTCATTAGGTTTTGAAGAAATAGCTTTGTTCCAATTCCGGGTTGAATATTTTGGTAGAAATGTTCGGTTGTTGAAATTGTTTTACGTGAACTGTATGTAGTGGTTTCTGAAGGTTCACCGTCTCCTCCAAATAGTGAAAATTGACCTTGACCTGCATTGGGAGAAGTCTTTTCGGTTTTGGTAACATCCCCCTCTGTCCCCCTTCGAAGGGGGATTTTCTCCGCTTCAGTTTTTGAGCCTGTTGAAGCTTCAGAAGAAAAAGTTTTCGTGAAATTAACAATCATACGTCTGAACTCTAATTCCTCAAAAAGAGTGGTGACCGCTTCCATATTTGGCTTAGACATTTCAAAGTCTTCTTCGTGAAATTCAACAGGAACATCCAACATAATAGTTGCCAACTGTTTTGATAGGATCCCTAACTCTTTGGCAGCTTCTACCTTCTCTTTCATTTTTCCTTTAAGCTCGTGGGTATTGGCTAACAACCCTTCCATACTTCCATAAGCTGCAATAAATTTCTTTGCAGTTTTATCACCAACACCAGGAAGTCCTGGAATATTATCACTAGCATCGCCCATCATTCCTAAGTAATCAATAACTTGTTCGGGACGCTCAACTTCAAATTTCTTTTGTATTTCAGGAATTCCCCAAGTTTCATATCCGCCACCAAACATAGGGCGATACATAAAAATGTTTTCAGAAACCAATTGCGCAAAATCCTTATCAGGCGTTACCATAAAAGTTTGGTATCCTTCTTTTTCTGCTTGCTTAGAAAGAGTTCCGATTACATCATCAGCTTCAAATCCCTCCTTTACCATAATAGGAATGTGCATCGCTTTTAAAATATCATAGATATAAGGAATTGCAATTTTTATGGCATCTGGTGTTGCATCTCGATTGGCTTTATATTCTGGAAAAGCTTCTTTTCTGGCAACACTTCCACCTTTATCAAAACATACTGCCAGATGGTCTGGGCGTTCTCGTTTTATTACGTCTAATAAGGAGTTCATAAAACCCATTATTGCTGAAGTATCCAATCCTTTTGAGTTGATTCTAGGGTTTTTTATAAAAGCATAATATCCTCTAAAAATTAAGGCATAAGCATCAACAAGAAAAAGGCGTTTTTTATCAGACATAGTTGTTTTTATTAAAGATTATAAAACTACTAAACTTATCCCTCGAATTAAAATGCAATTTGTAAATTTCGACAGAATTTATATACATACTATGAACACATTTTCTATTGCCATTCACGGAGGTGCAGGTACACTTGTAAAAGGAATGATGACTCCTGAAAAAGAAGTAGCATATAAAGAAGCGCTACAAGTTGCATTAGACAGTGGTTATTCTATTTTAGAAAAAGGAGGAAATGCAGTAGATGCTGTAGAAATTGCTGTAAAAGTATTAGAAGATTCTCCTTTGTTTAATGCTGGAAAAGGAGCTGTATTTACAGCTATAGAAACCCACGAGATGGATGCTTCTATTATGGATGGAAAAACACTAGAGGCTGGAGCGGTTTCTTTAATTACTGGAATAAAAAATCCTGTATCCCTAGCTCGAGATGTTATGGAAAAAAGTGAACACGTTTTCTTGGCTGGTGAAGGCGCCATGCAATTTGCAAAAGTAAATAATTTTAACGTAGAAAATCCTGATTATTTTTATGATGAATTACGCCATCAACAATGGATTTCTATAAAAGATACTGACAAGTTTCAGTTAGATCATACTGAGAAAAAGGATTCTAAATTTGGAACCGTTGGAGCAGTAGCTTGTGATAAAAACGGAAATATTGCAGCAGCAACTTCCACTGGAGGGATGACTAACAAACGTTATGGTAGAGTTGGAGATAGTCCTATGATTGGAGCAGGAAATTATGCAAATAATAAAACCTGTGCTATAAGTTGTACGGGTAGTGGAGAGTTTTTTATACGAGGAGTAGTCGCTTATGATGTTTCTTGTTTAATGGAATACAAAGGACTTTCTGTAAAAGAAGCAGCTAACGAAGTTATCCAAAAAAGAATTTTAGAAATTGGCGGTGATGGTGGATTAATTGCTGTGGATACTCAAGGAAATATTGCTTTGCCTTTTAATACCGAAGGGATGTATCGAGGTTCTAAAAACTCTAAGGGTCTAAATGAAGTTTCTATTTATGGGTAGAATTCCTGCGAAGGCAGGAATCTTATAAATAGGATTAATTTTACAGATATTTTTACTTCTTTCGTAGAAAGGGTTATAATGAATTTAGCAAAAACTTCTTCATTTTAAATTCAATTAATTATACACTAATAAAAAGAACAAAGAATAAAATACAATTATTTAAAAAAAAGAGATTCCGCCTTCGCAGGAATTAATTAAACAAAAGGAGCATCAATAGGCAATACCTTAACCTTACGGGTTTCTATATTAAATCGATCTCCATTAGATAGTACATGCACAGTTAAATTCGCCATGGTCATTGGAGTACCTTCAGGTAGTAATTCTTCGTTATTATGAGTCAAAGTTTTTGGGTCAAAAACAATAATCATCCCCGAACCAATTACCACAAATTCATTGTTTTTTATGATAAGTCCAGTGTCTTCAGCTAATCCTATTCCTAATAAATTTGGGTATTTAGCTACAGCTTCCGATTGTCTTCCAAAACGACCTCTTTGAATAAAATGTGTGTCGAAAATTAATTCAGGAATCAATCCCAATCCATCTCTCATTACTACAGCTCCTTTAATAAAAGCATCGGTACTACTTCCTCCAGCAATCATCTCATTTGCCATTGCCATAGCGCCAGCACTAGTTCCTGCAATTACAAAACCTTCTTCGTTTTTATAACGGTCTAATAATATTTTATGAATGGTGGTCCCACCTATTTTATCTGCAATCTTTGATTGATTACCACCAGAGAACATAATACAATCTGCCGTTTTAATTAAATCGATAGATTCAGGTTTTTCAGAATCCCCTTTGCTTCTAATATCAAGAACATGAATATTAGTACAACCCAATTTTGTGAATGCATCTATATAATTTTCACCAACTTCAATTGGAATATTTGAAGCAGTTGGGATAATAATAATTTTAGATTTTATCCCTCCACATTCTTTTACTAAATGCGAAAGAATTCCTTCTTCAATATATTCTATAGTATATTTTTCGTGAGTTTTTCTATCTCCTTTATCTTCATTTCCGCCAATTGGGATAAGCGTTCCTTTTACCATGCTAAAATTTTTTCTTCGGCAAAAATAAACTAATTTTTTTATTGAAAAATGTATATATTTATAAACTTTCACTAGAATTAAAACAAAGCTCTCGCTTTCTCGGGATATATTATGGAGATAAGAAACATAAATGCCATGCGTGGCCCAAACTATTGGTCAGTTCGCCGTCATAAATTAATTGTGATGGTTTTGGATTTACAAGAGATGGAAGAATTACCTTCCAATAAGATAAAAGGGTTTCGTGAACGCTTAGAAGCAATGTTTCCAACCATGTATGAACATCGTTGTTCTGTTGGTACTCCTGGTGGTTTTTTTGAACGAGTAGAGGAAGGTACTTGGATGGGGCATATTATTGAACATATCGCTTTAGAGGTTCAAACCTTAGCAGGTATGGATACAGGCTTCGGAAGAACACGAGGTTATGGTGAAGAAGGAGTGTATAATGTGGTGTTTTCCTATATAGAAGAAAACGTAGGAAGGTATGCTGCTAAAATTTCTGTTGCAATTTGTGAAGCATTAATTGCTGGGGAATACTACGATATGACGGAAGATATTCAGAAAATGAGAGAGATTCGTGACGATGAACGATTGGGGCCAAGTACCGGTTCTATTGTTCAAGAAGCTGTAAATAGGGGAATTCCTTGGATTCGTTTAAATAAATATTCTTTAGTACAATTGGGTTATGGAGCCAATCAAAAAAGGATACAAGCGACAGTAACTAGTGAAACTAGTAGTATTGGAGTTGAAATTGCTTGCGATAAAGAGGATACTAAGTATTTATTAGAACAAGCCGAAGTGGAGGTTCCTCGTGGAGATATTATTCGTCGAGAGCGCAGTTTAGAGGAGGCTTGTGATTATGTTGGATTTCCCTTAGTAATTAAACCTATTGACGGAAACCATGGAAGAGGAATCACAGTCGATATTAATAATCTTGAGGATGCTTTAGTGGCTTTTAATCATGCGAAAGAAAGCTCGAAAAGTGGAGCCATTATCGTAGAAAAGTTTATTACTGGAGACGATTATCGATTGTTGGTTATTAATAATCAATTAGTCGCTGCAGCAATTAGAACTCCTGCACATGTGATAGGTAATGGAAAAGCTACAGTACAAGAATTAATAGATGAAGTTAATAGTGATCCACGTAGGGGGTATGGTCATGAGAAAGTGCTGACCCAAATTACTACAAACGATTTAACGAAAAATCTTATAAAAGCAGCAGGACATAAATTAGATTCGGTTTTACCTAAAGGGGAACGATTAATATTAAAAGATACTGCTAATTTAAGTACCGGTGGAACAGCCGAAGATATCACAGATATTGTACATCCAGCAAATGTTTCCATGGCGGAACGAATTTCAAAAATTATCGATTTGGATATTTGCGGAATAGATATCATGACTACAGATATATCTAAACCTTTATCAGAAACAGGAGGTGCTGTATTAGAAGTTAACGCTGGACCTGGATTTAGAATGCACTTAGCACCAACAACGGGCTTGCCTCGAAATGTGGCAGCTCCAGTAATTGATAAATTATTTCCGCAGGGGAATACAGGTAGAATACCAATAGTTGCAATTACAGGAACCAATGGAAAAACAACGACAACTAGGTTATTAGCTCATATTGCAAAGATGAACGGTTATCGGGTGGGTTATACTACAAGTGATGGCGTGTATATTCAAAATAGATTGTTAATGACAGGAGATTGTACTGGACCTACCAGTGCAGAATTTGTGTTAAAAGACCCAACGGTAAACTTTGCTGTTTTAGAAAGTGCTAGAGGAGGTCTTTTAAGAGCGGGATTGGGTTTTGAAAAATGTGACGTGGCCATTGTAACGAATGTAGCGGCTGATCATTTAGGATTAAAAGGAATTCATACTGTAGAGCAATTGGCTAAGGTAAAAGGGGTAGTTCCAGAAACGGTATTACCGGATGGTTATGCGATTTTAAATGCAGATGATGACTTGGTGTTTAAGATGCGAAGAAATATAGAATGTAATTTGGCATTATTTTCTATGGATGAAAACAATCCACATATTAAAGCTTTACAACGAAAAGGTGGGATAACTGCTGTATATGAAAATGGATTTGTTACGATTTGTCGAGGAGATTGGAAAATGAGAGTAATGCGGGCAGAAGATATTCCTTTAACCTATGGAGGGAAAGCAAAATTTATGATTCAAAATGTCTTACCTGCAATTCTTGCAGCAAATATTCAGGGGATTAGTATTGAAGATATGAAAGCTGCCTTAGAAACTTTTATTCCTTCAGCATCACAAACCCCAGGACGTTTGAATTTATTTAAGTTTAATGATTTTAGTATTCTTTTAGATTATGCGCATAATCCTGCAGGAATGAGAGCGCTTCAGGCATTTACAAATGAATTAGATGCTACTGTAAAAGTAGGAATCATAGCAGGAATTGGTGATCGAAGAGAAGAAGATAACAATGAAATGGGAGCTATTGCTGCAGATATGTTTGATGAAATAATTATTAGACAAGACAAACGATTAAGGGGAAAGACAGAAGAGGAGTTGATTAAAATGTTGGATGATGGGATTAAAATGAAAGATCCTAATAAGAAAACTTTAATTATACCTTCAGAAAAAGAAGCAATTACTTATGCTGTTAAAAATGCAAAAAAAGGGTCCTTAATTATTTTATGTAGTGATGTTATACCTGAAGCTTTAGACTTAGTTAAAAAGTTTAAGGAGCAAGAAGCAAATGGAGAATTAATACTTTCAGAATAAAGACTTTTTATATACTTAATTTGAAATAGAAAACCCATCACATTGTGATGGGTTTTCGCCCCAAATTTGATTAATAACGAACGTTATCAACCTACTTATGTAGTACGAAGTTACAAAAAA
>CAJXYJ010000104.1 GCA_913063255.1 uncultured Flavobacteriales bacterium
AGTTGAAATGTAATTCCTGAAAACAAGTCATCTCCTTGAAAAGAAACCGTAAGATTATGAATATTAAGCATTTAAATGTTGTTTTTAACCTTAAGTCTAAGCTTCAGATTATTAGGGTGCAAAGATGCCCTTTTTTTTTATTGTAATTCTGAAAAAATCACCTCCTTTTACCAGTTATAGTATCTTTTTATATTTACTTCTTTATCAAGAGCTTCTCCATTTTCTAAATATTGATACAATTCTTTTGCTAATGAAGGCGCAGAGGTTATTCCACGGGTTCCAAGACCATTATAAAACACTTTGTTGTTACTTTCCTTTAAAGTGCCTAAAAAAGGTTTTCTATCTCTTGTAGTTGGTCTTATTCCAGCAACCTGATCTACCACATTAAAACTACAAGAAATAATTTTAGCCAATTTCGAAGCTAATTCTTCTCTTGCTTCTTTTGTAGTATGGATAGAATAATCCTCTCTACTATAGGTTGCTCCAACCTTGTACAAATCATTTCCCAAGGGAATAATGAAAAGTGAAGATTTAATCATTTCATTTAATTGCAAATTAGGCGCATTCACAATTATATATTCTCCTTTATTTGGAATTAATAAATGTTTCCCACCAGATACAGGAGGCGGTGGAAAAAAGGGGTTGTTTCTAACTGAAGCTCCTTCAGAAAAAATAATTTTTTTAGATTTTAAATCATTATAGCATATCGTTTCATCTTCCTCTTTTAAGATATTGTAATCAAATACCTCTTCAACTAGTTTATTTTTATTCCGCAAATATTCTTTATAAGAATTGATCATTAGGGTAGTATTAATCATACCGGTATGATTTACTTTACCAAAACCAAAAGGTGCATAAATAGCTGAATTTTCATTCTTTATTATTTCAGGATAAAGAAAATCGGACAATTCATTTTTATCACTTGCAACCATCCAATTATTTTGCTCTTCCACACTTTTAAATATACGAAGCATAGGGACTTCTTTTAAAAGAGGAATGGAAAGCTTTTTCGATAAGCCTTTATAAAATGCAATGGAAGTCTCCACATGAAGTTTAGCATTCCAATTTGGCGTAAATCGTTTTAAAACAACAGGATTTATAACTCCCGCGGAAACTAAAGTAGAAGTAGTATCACCAGCATCGTATACTATAAAGCTTTTATTATTACGTTCTAATTGTTCGCAAAAAGTTATTCCTGCTATTCCTAAACCAACTACGATATAATCTATTTCTTGCATATTCTACAAAAGTAAAAACCCTGAAGCTAAATGCTTCAGGGTTTTTATATTATTTGATATTAAAATTATATTACTAGTAATTCCACATATCAATTTCAATATTTCTTATAACTTCTTTAATCCTATCAGATTCTAACAACTGCATTAAAGCATTATCATTAATATACTCTTTAACTTCTCTATCTCCTAAATCGTTGTCTTCTTTATAAATCACTGCATTAAATCTTCTAGAATTCAATAAATGATCGTAAGATATAGGTCTTGAAGTATTTTTTCTATTAAACGCTTTTGCTTCATGCAATATTTGTCTTGTTGCTGGAAACCATATCCAAAACAACTCCACTTTAGCATCTGTAGATTCATCTGGAAATGCTTTAGCACGTGCCTCATTAGCAACTGGAGCTATTCCTAACAATCTATATTTAATATCACCAGAACGTTTGTCTAAAAACCAATATCCACGAATTCTCCATTCTTCAATATCAGCAGCATCCAATGTAAATTTTCGGATATACTGAGGATCTATAGCTTCACCAGCGTTAAACTGAGAGATACCGAAATCTGTGGTATCACTATAAACTAAAGACGCATCAATATCATTAAGAGTTCTCTTTTCAGTAAAATAAGAGTCTGCATACACATGCTCGATTTTTCCGTTTTTAATGTTTTTAATTAAAACATCGTATAAAGATCGTCTTTCCGCACCAATGTTGTTGGTGTCTATTGGGTAATATAACGGAAAGTTTACTCTCTCGTCAAGATCAATAATTTCCCAAGTGGATTTAGACCAAAGCACATCACGATCTCCAATATAACCATATGGTAACGGCTTATCGTTATCATAAGCTAATTGCTCTTCGGTTTTTTGACCAATTTCCTCTGGAGTTTTGGCATTAAGGACATTAATTTGTGCAAAAGCACTCATATTAATCAATAATAATCCAAAAACACTTAAAACAACATTTCTAATATTCATAAATAATAATTTAGTCTAGTTTGTCAACTCAACAAAAACTGGTGTAATTCTAGGTAATTTATAACTTGAATTTCCTGCAATCTTTGCGTTGATATCAAATATTTGTACTGTTTCTCCTCTTTTTGCTCTTTTTAAAGCACTTTTAGCTTGTGCATTAAGTTTACCACCATTAACTTTTACAGTAGGCTGACCTGCTACTTTAAAGCTAAATCCAGATACGTTTAATTTTAAATCGAAATCAAAATCAAACAACATTGCTCCAACTGAAGAAATCTCTAAACCTTGACGTTGCATACGTACTGGACCTCCATTTCCATCTTCACCACGAATGGTTCCAGTAGGACGAGGAATATCTTTAATTCTAAATGTTCCTTTAGATGGGAATGATTTTCCATCTATAGTACCCGTAACATTAATAGTTACTTCTCTACCTTTTACCGTAGTAACATCCATAATATAAGAACTACCAGAACCTCTAGTTAAACCTTCCGCATTAGCAGTTACATTATTATTTGGTACTCCGTCCATAGAAATAGTCAATGGATTTTTAACACCACGATATAAAACATTCATTTTATCTGCTGAAATTGTTGCAGAATTTGGTGGAGATATGGTTGAAAATGAACTAGAAACAGGAACTTCTGTTTCTTCTCCATCTTGTTTAAAAATAAGTTTACCTTCAAGCTTATGAGTTCCAGGATTACCTGCACTAATATTTAAAGCTACACGACCACCGTCAAATGTAAAATCTGTATCCTCAACAAGTGCTCTTCCATCTAAAGTTATTTCAACTCTACTAGGTTTTGTTTGATCATCAACACGACCTAAAACAATAGAACCATCAAATTTCTCACCTGCATAGTAAGCAGATTTTGGTGATTCTAATAAAGTTGAATAATTACTTGTATTTACAGATAATGAAGCAGTTTGCTCACCTCTCATCATTGTAGATAAGATTTGATTCTGAATCGTTTTAATATTAGATTGTATTTGAGTCAACTTTGTTTTTGAAGCAACCAATGGGAAACCTTCAAAATGAAATTTAACAGCATTTACTTTTACTTTTTTACCTCTAGGTGATTCATCTGCTAAACCAAATTGTTTTTCTACAGATTCAGTTATTACTGGAAAATCATCACCTAATATACCAAGGATACCATCTCTATAAGCTAGCATATTTGACTGAAACTCTTTACCATCTTTAGAAAGAACATCTCCTTTAAAAAATTTAGTATCTAAGAAATCAGGTTTATCTTGTACTTCATAATTATCTTGTTCATCCGCTTTTACCGTTTTCATCATATCGGATTTAAGCCCTTCAATATAGTTATCAAGATCATCAGAAAGTGCATTTATTCTTTTTGCTTTCTCATTTAAATCAGAGTAAGTCTGTGGCTCATCAGTCGCTTTAACAGCAAGGTTTGCCATAAATGCATCGTTACGTAAATCGGTAGCTACATTTGCTTCTGTTATTTTCACTTCTAATAGTCCAAAAGCGGATAAAACCTCTTTAGACATATTTAATGCAAGCATAGCGATAAAAATCAAATACATTAGATTTATCATCTTCTGCCTTGGGGATAGTTTTCCTCCTGCCATTTTAATTCTTTTTAAAGATTAATATTAAGGTTTGAAAACCAAATTAGTTCTTACTATTCATTGCAGATAACATACCTCCATATACTCCATTTAATGAAGATAGGTTCGTTGTTAAATTTTCCATTTGTTGCTTTAATTGCTCTGCATTTTCAGCAACTCTTTCATTTACTTCCGTTTGACGACTAGTAGACTCTACTTGTACTTTATACAAACTATTTAAAGATTCCATTTGCGCAGCTGCTAAAGCCATTTCTTCACTATATTTTTTAGTAGAGCTCATTGCTTCTGCAGTTGGCGCCATACCTTTTGCAGCTCCTTCAAAAGATCTAATGCTATCACTCAAGCTAGTCATTAATTCTGAATCTATTCGTGCATCTTTCAACATTTCATCTAATTTACCAGATAAAACTCCTTTAGCATCTTGTGCTTCTTTTTTACTTGCTTTCCCCATTCCACCAGCTAATTCTGGATAAACAAGAGCCCAGTCTAAATCATCATCAACTGGTTCAAAAGCAGATATTGCAAAAATAATTGCTTCCGTAATAAGTCCTACTGCTAATAATATACCTCCATTAAGTGGTCCTAATTCCCAGTGAAGAATTTTAAATAGTGCTCCCATAATTACTACAGATGCTCCTAGGCCGTAAGCCATGTTAAATAACTTCTTTGATGATCTTGATTGTGCCATAATAGTTTTTTTTTGTTTTTAGTTAAGTTTGGTTTTTGTTTGAAGTTTTTTTATCGAGCGTCGCCTAATTTTTCGTTTAAAACAACATCGGTTCCCATATAATCTTGTACGGTTCTAAATCCAATGTAACTTCTTGCCGAATCAGCATATTCATAATCTCTACTACTAACTTGTAAAAAGTAAGCTATATCTTTCCAAGAACCGCCACGAACAACTTTACGTTTATTTTCGGGATCGTTTACATTTGGATTCATATTAGATGTATAGTTGTATGAAGAAGGCTCGTAAGATGAGGCAACCCATTCAGAGACGTTTCCTGCCATATTATAAAGGTTATAGTCATTTGGCTCATAGGACTTCGCTTCTACAGTATATAAAGCTTGATCCGCTGCATAATCCCCGCGAAGTGGTTTAAAATTAGCCATAAAACATCCTCTATCATTTTTAGTATATGGTCCACCCCAAGGAAAAGTTGCAGATTCTAGTCCACCACGAGCAGCATATTCCCATTCTGCCTCACTTGGAAGTCTAAATGAATTAATATGTTGACGTCTTCTCGATTTTTGGTATGAATTTTTATATAATGTTCTCCAAGCAGTAAATGCTTTAGCCTGATGCCAATTTACGCCAACAACAGGATAATCTCCATAGGCTTGGTGCCAGAAGTAATCATTATGCATTGGTTCGTTATATGAATAGTTATAATCTCCCACCCATACAGTAGTATCAGGATAAATTAATAACTCTTCTTTTTTAATAAATTCTTTTCTATCTGAATTACCATTTTTTGCTGCTCTAGCTGCTGCTTCAATATCCATATACGTATATTGGAATTTAAGCTTAGTAACATCAATAGTACGCTGCCCATTATATGCTTCTTCTGTTGGAATATACATAGTATCCATTACTTCACTATAATATTCATCTGGATAGCTTGCTGTATCCCAAAGTATGTCTGGGTTGTTGTTTATTTTTCTGCCAGCATAAAAATCATCTCCCATTCCAAAATAGTTGTCGTACATATATTGATCATATGGAGTCATTTCTTCATTTTCTTGATCTACAAAGGCAAATTCACCAATTCCTTCATCGCCTGGTGTTGCTCCTACCTCATCGGCAAGTATTGCAAGTTTTAATCTAACTGTAGAGTCACGAACCCAATAAACAAACTGTCTATATTCTGCATTGGTGATTTCTGTTTCATCCATATAAAATGAACGTACAGTAACTGTTTTAGTAGGTGCATCGTTAACAGCAACAAAGTCATCATCAGATTTACCCATAATAAAAGAACCTCCAGGAACAAGTGTCATTCCAAAAGGTTTTTCAGGGTGCCATGCTTTTCCTTTAGTTCCAACTAGTTCTCCTCTATCTCCAGAGCTACAACTAGATAATATGGCAATAATCGCAGAGAATGCAATAAGCTTCTTCATAGGTATTTAGGTTAAGTTATCGTGATTCAAGGGCGTAAACCTATTTATAAATTAATTAAAAAACAACATATTTCTTAAAAAACCCTTAAAATCGATAAATTTTAGTTTGTTTTATTAAATTTCGTTTTTTCGGCGGGCTTTCATCCACCGTTCAGGAATTTCCTGATTACATGCACCTAAATATTCGCCATAAGTGCAAGGTAATAACGTACTCCTTTTTAATTTATTATTATTATTTGAAATAAATGGCAATTCTATCCACCATCTACCCGTTTTTATGCTTTTTTTAAACACTAACACTTCATCATCAATAGGTACTTTATATGTGGTATAGTGGGTTTCATTACTAAAATCTTCATCAGAAACCCTAAAATTTACTCCTTCAATAAAATACCAAAAAACTTGAGATATAAGCATTGCTGCACTTTGCGCATCTGCAAAATCCTTTAACTCATATACGCCAAATGAACTTACTTTATTGCTAATTCCCGCATATCGTGCAATTGCACATATCTCTCGGCCATCAAACCCATTTGGGCTTTTACTGTTTTTATAACTTAATTCTGCACTTTTTATTGCTCCAATATCAAAAGAAACAATATCCGCATTTCTTAATATTGGTTCTACTAATGTTATATCTGCTGTAACTTCACCCAATCGATATGCATCAAAAAATAGTTTATCCATTAATGATATCTCATCAGGGGAGTTAAAAAATGACTGGTACCCAATAGCAGAATAGTTAAATAAACTATATGGTTTATCTACAATTACCTTTCCTATAAAAGATTTGTTTGTAATGGTATTTTCCGCATCACCGATATCGAAATTACTGTCTACATTCACTAAGTTCACCATATTACCAAAACTATCATAGGATCTATATTGAGCATATACCAAATCTTGGCTTCCACCCATAATAAGCGGAATAATCTTTTCTTTTAATAAATCTGAAACTACTGTTTTTAATGCAAAATAAGTGTCTTGTACTGTTTCGCCTTTTTCTATATCTCCTATATCTATGATATTATGTTTCCAATTTCCAGGGTATAATGAGTATAAAGTTTTTCGAATTGCATCAAGACACAACTCCTCTCCGATATAATCAACATCGTTTCGATTTTCTTTGACACCTATAAGCGCGAACTTAACATTCGTAAGATCTGGCAGCTCCCCGTTACTACTATGTACAGCAATTTGTTTTCCTAATACACCTTCTGGCAATATCTCTCTATGAGCTAAAACTGATTTAGATACTGGAATGATAAATTCGATCATTATTTTTTCTTAGCAGTGGTTTTTTTCTTTTTTGTAGCTTTCTTCTTAGGCGCTTTCTTAGCAATAATGTCTAAAGCTTGTTCTAAAGTCATTTTATCTGCTTTAGTAGTTTTTGGAAGCTCTATCTTAATTTTTCCTTTTAACAGGTGAAACCTACCCCATCTTGCCTTTTCAAGTCTAATTCCCTCCTCTGGCCAATCATGGATCAGCTTATCGATTTCTTTTTGCTTCTTTGTTTCAATTAATTCAACAATATCTTCATCTGATAAATTATCGAAATCATATTTCTTGTTTACGTTAATAAACATATTATTCCATTTAATAAATGGACCAAATCTTCCAACACCTTTCTGAACCGGTAAATCTTCATATTCGTAAATTGGAGCATCTGCTTTTTTCTTTTCTTCAATAAGGTCTATAGCAGTTTCCATATCTACATTTAAAGGATCCATTCCTTTAGGTAATGAAATAAACTTTTTATCAAATTTTACATAAGGACCAAATCGACCATTATGAACCTGCACTTCTACTCCATCATAAATCCCCAAATCCTTAGGTAATTTGAACAAATCCATAACTTCATCAAATGTTATGTGATGTAATTGTTGATCGGGTCTAAGACTTGCAAATTTTTTATCTTCATCATCTGGACCTCCAATTTGAGCCATAGGTCCAAATTTTCCTAATCTTACTAAAACCACTTTTCCGGTTTGAGGATCTTCCCCTAAAACTCGTTCCCCACTTTCTCTAGCAGCATTTTCAGTTACATCTTCTATTTGAGGGTGGAATTTTTTATAAAAACTTTTTATTAAATCTGTCCATTCTCTATCCCCAACAGCAATACTATCGAAATCTTGCTCTACTTTGGCAGTGAAATTATAATCCAAAACATAATCGAAATGCTCTACAAGAAAGTCATTTACAATCATTCCTATGTCTGTAGGCACTAATTTCCCTTTATCGGAGCCAACCATTTCGGTTAAAATATTATCTTTTACAGAATCTTCTAAAACTAACTGAAGGTACTTACGTTCTGTCCCTTCAACAGTTCCTTTTTCAACATAATTACGATTTATAATCGTTGAAATTGTTGGCGCATAGGTAGACGGTCTACCAATACCTAACTCCTCCATCTGCTTAACTAATGAAGCTTCTGTATAGCGATAGGCTGGTCTTGTAAAACGCTGTGTGGCTGTGATATAATTTTTGGAAAGATTATCCCCTACCATAAGTTTTGGCAACATCCCTTCTTGCTCTTCATCTTCTAGATCGGTTCCTTCTAAATAAACTTTTAAGAATCCATCAAATTTTATCATTTCTCCATTTGCAACAAACTGTTCTGAAACAGTTGGTGTTGAGTTGATATCAATTTTTACATTGGTACGTTCTAATTGAGCATCACTCATTTGTGAAGCAATAGTACGTTTCCAAATTAAAGAATATAACCTTTCTTGATCATAGTCTCCAGTTATTGTCTGCCTAGACATATCTGTAGGACGAATGGCTTCGTGAGCTTCTTGTGCTCCTTTTACTTTACTTTTAAAGTTTCTCGGTGTACTATACTCTTTACCATATGAATTTGCAATCTCTTCTTCAGCAGCTTTTTTAGCATCATTAGAAAGATTAACACTATCGGTTCTCATATAGGTTATAAGACCTGCTTCATATAACCGTTGCGCAATGGTCATTGTTTTTCCTACTGAAAAATATAATTTCCTAGAAGCTTCTTGTTGAAGCGTAGATGTAGTAAATGGTGGAGCGGGTGATTTTTTTGCTGGTTTCTTAACTAAATCTGAAACCTTATAATTCGCGTTAATGTTTTTATTTAAAAAGTCACGAGCTTCTGCTTCTGTTTTAAAGTTCTTTGGAAGCTTTGCTTTAAATTTATTTCCTGCACTAGTCGTAAATTCAGCAATAATCCTAAATGAAGCAACAGGCACAAAACCTTCAATTTGTCTTTCTCTTTCTACAATTAACCTTACAGCAACAGACTGTACTCTTCCTGCAGACAATCCTCCTTTTACCTTTCTCCACAAAACAGGGGAAAGCTCATAACCCACTAATCTATCTAACACTCGTCTCGCTTGTTGTGCATCTACAAGGTCATAATTAATTTTTCTTGGATTCTCTATTGCTTTTAAAATAGCAGATTTTGTAATTTCATGAAAAACAATACGTTTTGTATTGTCATCATTCAATTTTAAAGTCTCCGAAAGGTGCCAAGCTATAGCCTCTCCTTCTCGATCCTCATCACTCGCCAACCAAACCATATCGGCATTTTTAGCTAGTGATTTTAAATCTTTTACCAAGCTTTTCTTCTCGGTTGGAATAATATATTTAGGCATAAAATCTCCATCTACATTTACTCCTAATTCTTTAGAAGGGAGATCAGCTATATGTCCAAAACTAGAGGTAACTTTAAAATCCTTTCCAAGAAATTTTTCTATTGTTTTTGCTTTTGCAGGTGACTCAACAATCACTAAATTCTTTGCCATATTCAATTTTATTAG
>CAJXYJ010000105.1 GCA_913063255.1 uncultured Flavobacteriales bacterium
ACACCACAATTAATTTATGCATACCTTAAAACTGGACAACTTTGGTTACCCATAGGACTTCATTTGGGTTGGAACTTTTTTCAGGCTTCCGTATTTGGATTTGCATCTAGTGGACAAAGTGACCCTACATTAATAACACAAATTCCAATAGGCCCTGATTGGTTAAGTGGTGGTGCATTTGGGGCAGAAGGAAGTATTTTAGTTTTACCTTTTACCATTATTTCTATCTTTCTAATTCATTGGTGGGTGAAAATGTCCCGAGATCCAGAACAAAATCTCTTTAGCTTTTTAGTAAAACAGGATTAGTATTTTTATTTTAGAAAAAATAATTTCAAAATATTTATATTTGAACAAGTGCTAACTTGAATAAACGAGTTCTATTTCTGGCTTTTTTTTCATTGCAAGAAGTATACTCCATTAAAATAATATTTTGTACCAACGAAAAACTCCCATAAAAGAGGATTGCTCGATAGAGAAAACTCTAAATGTAATTTCTGGCAAGTGGAAACCCGCAATCTTAAGTGAACTTTTAAGTTCAAACTTGAGATTAAAAGACATTCAAAAAGGTTTACCGGAAGCTTCTAAAAGGGCATTAACTCAGCAATTAAAAGAAATGACGGAAGACCTATTAATTGAAAAAAAAGATTTCAATCAATTTCCAAAAAAAACAGAATATTCAATAACCAAATTGGGCCTTAAATTAGCTCCTGTTTTTAAAGAACTTTCCGCATTTGGTGATAAATTATAAGGGCAAAACTCACCCCTTATTGGATAACAGAATTAAACTTTATAGTTTTGCCATTTCAGATAATACTTAACAATGCAAAAGAAAGGAGTAATTATACAAGGTAGTTCTAGGAGTGAAGGAAACACCAATATCATTTCAAAATACATACAAGAGAAAACAGGTTTTGATATCATCGATTTAAAATCAAAAGAGATTTCTAGTTTTGATTATGACTTTAATAACCAAGGAGATGATTTTATACCTCTAATGAAAGAAATAGTTGATAATTACGATGTTCTAATTTTTGCAACTCCAGTATACTGGTATTCTATGAGTGGAATTATGAAAAATTTCTTTGACCGAATTTCAGACTGCTTAAAAACTGAAAAGGATACTGGAAGAAAGTTAAGAGGGAAGTCTATGGCAATGATTAGCTGTGGTTCAGATTCAGAATTAAAAGAAGGATTTGAAATGCCTTTTAGAGAAAGTGCAAATTATTTAGGCATGCATTATATAGGTAATATTCATACTTGGTTTGAAAATGAACTAATTTCAGAGACTTTGAAAATAGAACTAAATACTTTCATCGAAAAAAAAATAAAAACGGTATATAACAACCTGTATAATTAGAACCCTCTATCCAGCACTTCGGCAAGCTCAATAAAAGCAAGCTCAATGGCCAACGAATTTTCTATTTAGTTTGTATTTACTAATTTAGTACTTAAAATTCATATCATGAAAAGTACAAGCCACCACGATGAGCGGATTGCAAAAATGATATTCGCTTCAGTTTATCCACTTTATATAAACAAAGTGGAAAAGAAAGGGCGAACAATAGCAGAATTACAACAAGTAATCGAATGGCTAACAGGATACGATGCAAAAAAACTCCAAGAACTCATAAATGAAAAAGTAACCTTTGAAATATTTTTTCAGAAAGCTTCATTAAACGCAAATACAAATCTCATTACTGGTGTAATTTGTGGCTATCGAGTTGAAGAAATCGAAAACACCCTAACACAACAGGTTAGATATTTAGACAAATTGGTGGATGAATTAGCAAAAGGACGTAAAATGGAAAAGATTTTACGGGATGCTAAAGCATAATTAATAATTGACTAAATTTAAGAGATAGATTAACACCACTAAAAACCATACCTTTATCTTCCCTTTATTTAAAAAGTGTAAAATGAAAAATACATTATTCAAATTATTAATGGTATTATTCTTTTCGATTATAATGAATAATGGATATGCCCAAAGTGTGAGTGCGTATCAGCCAGGGTTATTGAATGTACGGGACTGGGCAACTATTGAAACACCCGGTTTACTCTTTATGGATTATAATTATTGGAACAATAGCGATTCTTATATAGATCGTTTTGGAAATAAGGTTTCAAGTCTTCAAATAAACAGTACTACATTAGACCTCAGCAGTCAAATATCAGGTTATACTAATGTTCCAGTAATATTCTACGCTTCTAACCTAAAAATATTGAAAGGGAGGTACATGGCATCCATCAACCCCATATTTTTATCTTCAAATTATAAGTCAAACATTCAATCCACAACCTCGGGCTTAGAATATACCTCTTCAGGTAATTCCGGAGGTATTGGAGATATGGCAATTATGCCCCTTGGATTGGGATGGTCATTTAATAATAAAATTGATTTGTCTTTTTTATATACAGTTTATTTACCCATCGGGAAATATAAAACGGGTGCTTCCGACAATTTAGGAAAAGGGTATTGGACACACCAAATTCAACTGCCCACATATTTCTATATTAAGGAAAAAGCTACTGCATTTCTAATAATGCCAACAATTGAAATGAATGGAAAAGTTAAAGATGCTGATATGAAAGCAGGAAGTAGATTTACCTTTGAATATGGAATAAGTCAATACCTTAATTCATGGTTAGAACTTGAGATTTTGAATGGACATAATTGGCAAATTGCTAACGATAAAGGAGAGGATGTTTGGTGGAATGGAACTCCATTAGATTCAAAAGATCAAACAAGTAATGTTAGTTTGGGTACAGGAATTTGGACTTATAAAAGCAGATTAAACCTTAGAA
Organism: uncultured Flavobacteriales bacterium; assembly: GCA_913063255.1. GTDB lineage: Bacteria > Bacteroidota > Bacteroidia > Flavobacteriales > Flavobacteriaceae > Marifrigoribacter. The sequence goes on from CAJXYJ010000105.1 coordinate 2,806, forward strand.
TAAAATATGCTATGGATTATGGCACTAAGCAACGTTACCAAAGTAATTTTTTATCATTTAGTGTCATTTTTATTCCAAACCTTTTAACTGGAACCACTTAGTAAGGAACTTTGGCTATATTGTAAATAAATAATATTATAAGCTAAACCAAAATAAAAAGTATGAAAATAAGGAACTCAATATTCACATTACTAATTTCTATTTTAACTTTATCCAACCTTGTTGCACAAGAACAACCCAATATTGTTATTGTATTTATGGATAATTTTGGTTGGGGAGAACCAGGTTTCAATGGAGGAGGAATAACAAGAGGTGCACAAACCCCCCAGTTGGATAAATTAGCAAATGAAGGCTTTCGGTTAACTAACTTTAACGTAGAAGTACAATGTACGCCTTCCCGTTCCGCTTTAATGACCGGACGTTACGCCATTAGAAGTGGAAATGGTACGGTTCCTCTTGGTGAAGGTGCTTATGGACTGGTTCAATGGGAGGTTACCATGGCTGAAATGTTATCGAATGCAGGATATGCAACAGGAATGTATGGTAAATGGCACCTTGGTAGAACGGATGGTAGATTTCCAACCGACCAAGGATTTGATGAATGGTATGGCATCCCCAATACAACAGATGAATCTGCTTGGACTAGTTTAGAAGAATTTAATACAAGTGGACTGGAAGCTGGATATGTTTTGGAGTCAAAAAAAGGAGAAGTGCCAAAAAGAGTAAGAGTTTATGATCTTGATTATCGCCCCTTAATTGACAGAGACCTCACCGATAAAGCAATGAAATTTATGGAAAAAAGTGTGAAAGCCGACAAACCATTTTTAGTCTATCTACCTTACACAGCCACTCATTTTCCAACCATGCCGCATCCAGATTTTAAAGGTAAAACAGGAAATGGAGCATGGGCTGATTTGTTGTCGCAAATTGACACATATACTGGAGAATTGTTAGAAAAGATAGAGGATTTAGGGGTTGCAGAAAACACCATTTTCATATTTACAGCAGATAACGGACCTGAGGCACTTGATTTTGGAAGTACAAACTTAACGGTTGAAACTGCAGTTAATGGTTCCGCAGGACCTTGGAGAGGTACTTTGTTTACCGGTTTCGAAGGAGCACTAAGAGTACCATTTGTTATTCGTTGGCCTGAAAAAATTGAAGCTGGAACATCAAGTGATGAAATAGTACATGCGATGGATCTTTTTCCAACAATAGCAAAACTTACTGGAGGAGAAGTACCAACAGATCGAATCATTGATGGAGTGGATATGAGTGAATTTTTCCTTGGAAAACAAGAGAATTCTGGACGTGATGGATTTGTTGTTTATATGGGTAACGATATTTTCGGTGTTAAGTGGAAAAATTGGAAACTACATTTTAAAGAGCAAACAGCTTGGAATAGCTCGATGGTATCTTATACAATGCCACGTGTTTACAATCTTTATACAGACCCACAAGAGAAAAACAATGTTCTTTTCCCGCATACTTGGGTTCCAAGGTTAGCATTAGAACAACTCACCGAACACATTACCTCTTTAAAGCAATCCCCTCCTATTAAGGCAGGACAATTAGATCCATATAAACCAGAAGAATAACAGCATTAAAAATTGTAAAATGAGTGTTAAAAAGAAATCTAATCCTTAAAAAATGAAATTTATAGGTTCCGTTAATATTAATCAACCTAGAGAAATAGTGGTCCAATTCTTTATGGATGTGGATTACTTAAAAGAATATCAAGACGGCTTTATTAAAAAGGAACTAGTAAAAGGTATTCCTGGTGAAAACGGAGCCGTTTCTAAAATGTATTATAAATATGGAAAAAGACCTATGGTTTTAACAGAAACCATAATAAACAATAAGCTCCCTAATAGTTTTGAAGCACATTACCACCATATACATATGGATAATACCATGAAATGTACTTTCACCGAAATTTCTCAGGACAAAACTCGATATGAATACGAATTTGAATACACCAGAATAAATTGGTTTTTACCAAAATTAATCGCAATTCTTTTTCCCAATATGTACCGAAAACAAGGCGAAAAATGGATGAAGCAATTTAAAGCCTTTGTAGAAAAACAATAGAGGATATTACCAAATAAAAGTTCTTCCAAGGATTGAAAAATATTGGATACTTTTTAAATTAGTGTAACAGCCCTTTTTTAATTCTTGGACTTATGGTAACAAAAACATTTGAATCTCGTCTTCTTAACAACCAATCTTATAAGTAAATGTCAAAAACAACTTCGGATAATAAAGAAACGTGGAAAACAATAATTCTTTTTTTAGCAATTCTTACTGCATTGAGTTCTATAGCATATTATGCTATTTTAAAATTAAATCCAACAAGTATTTATGTAGGCTTATTGATGATATCCCCAGCTGTAGCATCTTTTGTCACTTTAAAAATTAGGAATAGGACTCTTTCTAGTTTGCCCTGGAGTTTAAAAAAAATGAAATATGTAAAACTCGCCTACCTTACTCCTATTTTATATATATCTATAGCTTATGTATTTATTTGGTTGTTTGGCTTTGGAGACCTAATAAATATAGAAAGAGTGTTAAAATGGAGTGAAGAATTAGGTATGGAAAATGCCAATCAAACTCTTGTTATAGCTGTAATGGTTTTTCTTTTATTGACGGTTGGTGTCATCAAAAATTTAGGATCTACTCTGGGTGAAGAAATTGGCTGGCGTGGATTTTTTATTTTTGAATTAAGAAAGGTAATGTCCTTTAAAGCATTAACTATTATTAGTGGAATTATTTGGGCCATTTGGCATTTTCCTATAATCAATTTGATGTATGGAGGTAGCGAATATCTTTTGCTACATATGGGTGCATTTACCATTATGATTCTTGGTATTTCTGTAATACTGGCTTATTATACGTTTAAATCGAACAGTTTATGGCCAGCAGCAATCTATCATTCTGTGCATAATATTTATATTCAAAAAATATGTACGCCTCTAACTATTACCAATGAAAATAGCACCTTTTGGATTGATGAATATGGATTTATGATTCCAATAATAACCACTCTATTTGCTATTTATTTTTGGAGAAAAGCTGGAAAAGAAAACTTATAATATTAAAATTTAATTACTTCTTTTGCAATTTCTAGGATATCTACTAAAAAAAAGTAAAAAAAAAGCCTCTCTTTATGAGAAGCTTTCTTTCGGTGCGGGCGGGGAGACTCGAACTCCCACGCCGTGAAGCACTAGATCCTAAGTCTAGCATGTCTACCAATTCCATCACGCCCGCTTAAGGAGTGCAAATATAAACAAGATTTACAATTTACAAAGAAACTACTTCAGAAAAATAATGCTTTTTATTACCTTAGCCGTTCTTCAAAAAACAACGAAATGAAACGAGCTTGTTATTATTATTGAAACCTATGGGAATTATTAATAGTAAACAGTATATGACCAAATTATTAAATATTATAGACTTATGAAAAGTGCAAAATCTTACATACAAGAAAACAAATCCCGGTTTATAGAGGAGTTGATTAATTTACTTAAAATCCCATCTATAAGTGCCGATTCTAATTATAAAGGAGATGTTGTAAAAACAGCAGAAGTTGTTCGAGACAGTCTTATAAATGCAGGTTGCGACAAAGTAGAAATCTGTGAAACTCCTGGCTTCCCAATTGTATATGGTGAAAAAATGATCAATCCAGATTTGCCTACTATTCTGGTATATGGACATTATGATGTACAACCACCAGATCCATTAGATCTTTGGGATAGTCCACCATTTGAGCCTGTGATTAAGAAAACAGAATTGCATCCAGAAGGTGCCATTTTCGCTAGAGGTTCTTGCGATGACAAAGGACAAATGTATATGCATGTTAAGGCATTAGAATACATGACTTCCACTGGTCAATTACCCTGTAATGTAAAATTTATGATTGAAGGGGAAGAAGAAGTTGGTAGCGAAAGTTTGGGTTGGTTTGTAGAACGAAATCAAGAAAAATTAGCCAACGATGTTATTTTAATTAGTGATACAGGGATGATTGCTCCAGATGTCCCTTCAATTACTACTGGACTTAGAGGCCTAAGTTATGTTGAAGTGGAAATTACTGGCCCTAATCGGGATCTACATAGTGGATTATATGGGGGTGCAGTAGCAAACCCTATCAATGTTCTAACAAAAATGATTGCTTCGTTACACGATGAAAACAATCATATTACCATTCCAGGGTTTTACGATAATGTAGACGAACTTTCCTTAGAAGAAAGAGCAAAAATGGGCGAAGCTCCTTTTAATAAGGAAGCTTACAAAAAATCCATAGATATTAATGACACTTATGGTGAAAAAGGATATACCACCAACGAACGTAATTCGATTAGACCAACCTTAGATGTTAATGGTATTTGGGGAGGTTATATTGGTGAAGGTGCAAAAACAGTAATTGCAAGTAAAGCTTATGCCAAGATTTCTATGCGATTAGTCCCGAATCAAAATTGGGAAGACATCACTGAATTGTTTACAAAACATTTTGAAAGTATCGCTCCGGCAGGAGTCCGAGCAAAAGTAACTCCGCATCATGGCGGTCAAGCTTATGTAACTCCAATCGATAGTTTGGGATACAAAGCTGCTGAAAAAGCTTATGAAGCTACATTTGGAAAAACGCCAATTCCACAACGTAGTGGAGGTAGTATTCCTATTGTTGCTTTGTTTGAAAAAGAACTAAAAAGCAAAACCATCTTAATGGGCTTTGGATTAGATAGTGACGCCATCCACTCCCCTAATGAACATTTTGGTATTTGGAATTATTTAAAAGGAATTGAAACCATTCCGCAGTTTTATCATTATTTCACCGAGATGAGTAAATAAAGACAATAGACCGCTACGCTATAAGAATCAAGATACAAAACAAAAAGACCTTCAAAATTTATTTTCTGAAGGTCTTTTTTGTATTTCTAAAACAATCTGCTAATCTATTCGCTAGAATCAACTCTTTATTCTTTGCTCTTGCAGTATGGCGGTCTTGTATCTTTCTACTATAATTTTTTTACATAATCTGTAATAATAACTATTTGGGTAGGTCCTACTTTACCTTCAATAAACTTTTCATTTTCACGATCTAAAGAAATACGCCTTACAGCAGTACCCTGTTTTGCAACTAAACTAGAGCCTTTTACTTTTAAATCTTTAATCAACACAACACTATCACCTGTTTGCAATACAACACCATTGGCATCTCTGTGCACAATTGCATCGGCTTTATCTTCATTATCTCTTTCTGCTGCTGCCCATTCTAATTGCTGCTCATCTAAATACATCATATCTAATAAATCTTGAGACCAGCCAAAAGATTTTAATCGGTGAAGCATCCTCCAAGACATAATTTGTACTGGAGCAGCTGGACTCCACATACTGTCGTTTAAACAACGCCAATGATTGGCATCTCTATTTTCTTCATCATCAAATTGAGAAATACAAGTCGTACATGCCCAAACAGCAGTTTCCGCACCTTCTATATATTCTGGAGTTTTTGGCACCACATACATTGCAAGATGCTCATCGTGTCCACAAAATTCACACTTTTCTTCTGCCCTTTTTTTAACTTCTCTTTCGAAACTCATAAACTATTATTTAGAATCGCTAAAGTAGGTGTAATACATCCTTCTTGCAAATGGCTTTCTTCAAAAAAAAATAATTCTAGCTCTACACTTGTAGAATTGATTTTTTTGTTCTACGTTTGTAGAGTTAAAATTAATGAAGGCATGAAATTATCAAACACCGAAGAACAACTAATGCAATTCCTTTGGAAAAAGGAAAAAGCGTTTATGAAAGACTTATTAGAATTATATACTGAACCTAAACCTGCAACTACTACCATTGCAACTTTATTAAAAAGAATGATTGGCAAGGGTTTTGTAGGGTACAAACAAATGGGAAATTCTAGACAATATTATCCTTTGGTAAAAAAGAAAGACTATTTCTCTAAACATGTAAATGGCTTGATAAAAAACTTTTTTAACGATAGTGCTTCACAATTTGCTTCCTTTTTTACTAAGGAAACCAATTTAACAAAAGACGAATTAAAAAAATTGAAGGCTATAATCGATTCTGAAATTCAAAAGAAATAATTATGGAATTCTATTTATTAAGATCTGCGGCTTGTTTAGGGGTATTTATCCTTTTCTATAAATTGTTTTTAGAAAAAGAGAATATGCATACCTTTAAAAGGTTTTACCTATTAGGAGCCTTAGTCCTTTCCATTACCATTCCACTTATCACTTTTGTAAGCTATACTTCTTTTACAGGAAACAATGACTCAGTTACACTTACCGAATTAAATGAAATTGGCTCTGATAACTATATGTTATTATTAGAAAAACTACCTGTGTTATTAGGCTATTTATATGGTATAGGTGTTGCGATTTTTGGATTTCGGTTTGCTAAAAACTTAATAACAATACTCTTAAAAATAAAAAGAAATCCGAAGTTAAAGCTGTCTTCCTATATTCAAGTATTGCTTCAGGACAAAGTAATGCCTCATACTTTTTTTAAATATATTTTTCTGAATAAATCTAAATTCGAAGCACAAGAGATTCCACCAGAAGTTATGCTTCATGAGCAAACTCATGCCCAACAAAAACATAGCATTGACATCTTATTTATAGAAATTTTACAAATATTATTTTGGTTCAACCCTCTAATTTATCTCATAAAACATAGTATAAAATTAAACCACGAATTTTTAGCAGACGAAGCGGTATTATCCAAAGGGATAGAATCGAATCATTATCAGAACTTATTATTAGTATTCTCATCAAATACACAAACGCCAATATTGGCAAATTCAATTAATTATTCACTCATCAAAAAACGATTTACAGTTATGAAAACACACAC
>CAJXYJ010000106.1 GCA_913063255.1 uncultured Flavobacteriales bacterium
GAAGGGAATCCACTCTGGGAAGAATGGTCTACAAAGGTTGTTGCAAGTACACTAGAGTCTTATTCAAGAATGACTTTCGATTACCCTTATCCTAAAGCGATTTCGGTTCATGCTAAGAATCAAGGTATGGAATACCCTATGATTTGTTGGAATTATGGAAGACCTGATGAAGACGGAACTTATAGTGAACGTACAAAATATGGAATGTTTGGTGTAGTAATTCATGAGGTAGGACATAACTACTTTCCAATGATAGTTAATAGTGATGAACGTCAATGGACTTGGATGGATGAAGGAATTAACACCTTTGTACAATATGTAGCGGAACAAGATTTTGGAGAAAAATACCCAGAAGCAATTGCGCCAAATAAAAAATACCCATCTAGAAGAGGTCCTGCAAAAAACATTGTAGGCTATATGTCTGGTGACCAAAGTAGTTTAGCACCAATTATGACCAAAGGATTAAATACTTTTAATTTTGGAGCAAACGGTTATTCTAAGCCTGCAACTGGATTAAATATTTTAAGAGAAACGATTATGGGGCGTGATTTATTTGATTATGCTTTTAAAACCTATGCGCAACGTTGGATGTTTAAACACCCATCTCCAGAAGATTTTTTCCGTTCTATGGAAGACGCATCTGCAGTAGATTTAGATTGGTTTTGGAGAGGATGGTTCTTTACCACCAATGTAGTTGATATAGGTGTTAAGGATGTAAAAAAATACTATGTATCTTCAAAAATGAGTACCGAAATTAAGGAATTGATGGAAAGAAGAGGAATGACAGAAAGTGATTTACCTTCACTGGTTTATTTAATAGAAGAAGGAAGTGAAGATTTTGAGGAAAGTATGAGAACTTCTACTTTAGACGATGTAAGTACGCTACAAGAGTATATCATGGATAATATAGAACCTTCGGAAAGAGCTAATTTAAAAAGCCCTAAGTATTTTTATGAGGTTACTTTTGAAAAGCCAGGAGGAATTCCAATGCCGATTATAGCAGAATATACCTATAGTGATGGTACTAAAGAACGAATTACATATCCAGCTCAAATTTGGAAAACAAGAAGTGAATCTGTAGGGAAGGTAATTGCTTCAGATAAAGAGATTACTAATATTGTTGTAGATCCAGATGAGGAAACAGCAGATATAGATACTTCAAATAATACTTGGCCAAAAACGGAAAAGGTTGGAGAATTTGATTCTTTTAAAGAAAATGTAAAAGGACAATAAAATCTAAATTAATTAAGTAAAATAAAAAAGCCTCTAGATTTATCTAGAGGCTTTTTTAATTAGGTATTAATAATTATGCCTTTTTTAATAATATCTTCTCTTGTGTAAATTGATAAGCAGCATCTAAAAAAGAAACCATTAATGGCCAATTTTCTTTAGGCTCAAAATTATTACTATAATATTTATAGGTTGAAATTTTTAATACAGAATCATTTATTGAGGCTTCACTAATAAAACCTCCAGTTTCATTGGTTACATTTACATTGAGTTTATCGATTCCTGAAACCGTATATCCTTCTGGTATACTTATGTTGATTGTTTCATTTAATGATCTAGGAAAGCTCATATAGATGTTATTTAATCGTATTTCTTCCTCTTCATCTAATTCAACTTGCTGACCAATTAGTTTTCCAACTTCAATAATTTTGTTGTTACCAGCTTTCTTTATTAAATCATCTGAGATATTGAAGTTTTCTTTTATTTTTAAAGATTCTGATTTTCCAAATCTCCCATTTTCAATTATTTCATATGAATATTCATCGATTTCAAAATCGTATTCATTATTTGTTTGTTCTTGAAAATCTTTATTCTGCTTTTCTTTATACTTTGAGATTAATGCATCGAATTCGTTAGTAAATTTCTCTTTTTTCCTTTTAATTTTATCGGATAATGATTTAGTGCCATATTTAGTGTAATCTTCATAAATATAATCGTAAAAATAAAGACGATCTTTTTGTTCTAATACTTTATTTTGCCCTAAGAAGCTAGAATTTCTAGTAACTTTTAAATTAGAAAAATCTTCTGCAATAGTGATGTCAATTTCTTTTGAAACATTATTTTCTTTATATGTAGTACCTGGAATTTTTATAGTTTGAATATCCTCAATGTTTTTTTGATTAGAAACTTTAAGTGAATATGCATTTGTGTTTTCTAATAAATGATCTATAAGATTAACTGTTGCAAACTGATTGAACGATTCTATATAAAGTGGTGTATCTGTTATTACTTTCATTAAAAATGAAACATTACTTTCCAATAATAAATTATTAATATCACCATTATATCGTTTTGTACCGATTAATATTTCATAATCAATTTTTTGGTCTTTTAAAAAGGCTGCAAAAAATTTAATGAAATCTATATCATTATTAAAAACAATTGGTTTATTTCCATAATATTCAAACGGATTAATAATTTCTGCATCAGAAACTATAAAAGCCTCTATATAATTAGTGAAATATGCGTGTCGAATATAATAAAATGCTGCTTCTACCTTTTCTTCATTATTTGTAAAGGTCTTATCTTTTAGAAATCGATTAACTTCAGAAAGTTTTCCATACGGTTTAAATTTATCTTCATAAAAGTTAAATATATCTTCTTTCTCTAGTTTTGATTTAATAATATTAGATTCATTTGGGATAAAAGCATAGGCTTGTTTTTCATATTTACCCGTTCTAGCGAAATTTACTTGAAATTTATAAGAAGGTAATTCTACATAAGGATAAAACCATCTTCTGGAATCAATTTTATCAATTTCAGAGGAGTTAAAATTATACTTGCGAATATCATTTTTCTTTTCTGATTTTGAAGTTTTAATAAGTTTTGGTGCTCCATTATAAGTATTGAAAGTTATAAAAAAGTCCTTCTCTGTTTCTAATGTAAAATCATAATTAAGTATGGAATAATTATCTGCTATAATTAATTCGACAGGTTGATAATGGTACAAATCATTTTCGCCTAATATGATATTAGTATGAAAAAAGTAATCTATAATATCTCCTTTTTCTAGATTTGGAATTGCTACCTTTTTTTCAGTTTCATCTTCTAGAATATCATCGGTGTCAATAATTATTTCAGAGCCATCGGGTTTAATTACTTTTACTCCAAGATTAATAGTATTTGTCACCTTACTTAATCCATAACTAACGTATTCTTCATCTTTGCTGTATTTGAATTCTGAAAATTCACTTACAGACGCTTGATCCATAAGTATTACTCTGTTATGAATAATCTTAGTAAATTCTATACTATTGTGAGGCCTGTTGTAGGTATAATGTAATGATTTTGAAAGATAAACAGCAGATTCATTATTCCATTTTTCTGGTACCTTTAATTCTTCTAGCTTATTTGCATCACGGTTATTCCATATTTGTTTTTTTAATTGATCTATATCGTTTTTTTGAGAAAAAGATATAGATGAAATAAAAAGAGCTAGAATTGCTAATAAATATTTTTGTTTCATAGATGGTTTTTGGTCTATTTAGTTAGAATTAATTGTTGATTATAAATCGATTTTAATTTTTTAATGGTCTCGTTCCATTCTATAAATTTTTCTTTCTTTATGATAGCTTTCTTTATGATAAATGTTTTTGAATACGTTAAAATATTTCCGGTTTGAGAAAAAGAAACATCAATTTTAAAATATTCTGTATCTATAAGAATGGATTCAGGAATATTTTGAATTTTATAATCTGATGGAATTTCAAGATTAATAATAGAAGTTAAATATTTTTTAAAGGAAAATAAATAGTCTGTTTGTCGATCTTTAAATATAAATTTTTCAAAATCTTTTTTAGTATCCAAGTCAATATAAATTTCTTCATCAAAACTAGATACCATGTTTTTTTGGGTTAAATGGCAACTAATATCTAGAGTACCATCTCTATTTTCTAGATTTGAAGTAACGATATCAGTTACTTGTAAATTTTTGTTATCATTATCTAAATATGATTTAATGACTTCATCTTTATTGTCATTATTTAATAAATTTAAGTAGGACAAAAAGTAAGATCTACTTTCTCCATCAAAGGTTTTATCAACATTTCCTACTAATGCATCATCAACAATTTGTGCATTAAATACATAGGTTTCTTTATTTTTTATAGCATCGACAATAGGAATATTTTCTAATAAAAATGTATCCCCATCTTCGATTAATACTTGTTTTCCTTGTATTCTTTCTGCATATTCGCCGTAAGAGTTGAATTTTTCGGTACCATCCAAATAAACTTTTTTTCCATCGATGAATACAGTACAAATCATATGATTGTCTACTATTAAAGACGGAGTTGAATAATCATAAACTAGACGCTTTGTTCCAATCCAAGTAAATCGGGCATCAAATCCAGCTTCTTTTAACATTTGTCTGGTAAGATTCGCCATTCCTTTACAATCACCATATCTTTTCTTATACACGTTTTGTGATTCATCTGGTTTAAAACCTGCGATTCCATCTTCAAAAGCAATGTATCTAATATTATCCTGTACCCAATAATAGATGTTTTTAATTTTCTCTTCGTCAGTTGTTGCATTTACAGTCAATCTTGCAATTTCCTCTTTTAGCTCTTCTGGATGTTCATCCATACTATCGACTAATGATTTATACCATTTATATAAATCTTTTGTTTCATTAAATAGTACTTCTGTTTCTTTATTATGAGTATACGATTTGGCTAAAAAAAGTATGTGTGGGTAAATATAACTTGGTCCTGGAGATTGTGATTCTTCAAATTTTCCTTTAAGATTTTTCATTTCATAGATAATGATTTTATCCCCTGATTTCTCCTCTATACTTTCTGTTTTTTTAATATCTAAATCTCCAAAATTTAATTCCTTTAATTCTAATTGTAACCAAGATGGAATTATAATTTTTATTTTTTTATTTTCTATGGCATATTCATTTGACAAATAAATGTTAGTGAAATATTTAATATCTTTAACCTCTTTTTTTGTTTCAAAAAAGTATTTATATCCTTTTACTGGAAAGTCAATATTTTTATATTTTACTCTTGCATCGTGATGAAACAAGCCATCGTCTGATATTGCCTCATCATTTATTTTAAAATAAGCAAATTTTTTATTGCGATATTTAACTGAAATATAATTAACGTTAGATTCATTGTCATAAATAACATACTTCTGAATATCGGATCGAAACCCTATGTTCATAATCTCTTCGTTAATTATATGTGTGGAAATAACCTTGTTCGTTTTATTGTTTATTTCAAATGAAATAATTTCATTGCTATTTAAAATAACAACATCTTCATCATCATATTTTATCTTTAACTCTGTTGCAAGAGCTATGTCTTCTGGAGTTGGGTCAATACTTTTTTGTGAAAAAACGATAGATGAAAATAATAAGCAGGGTATAATAATTTTTTTTAGCATAAATTTTGGGTAATGAAAGGAATGATTTTATACTTATTGAGTAGGTTTATTATGAATGTATAAATTGTTTTTTAATTATATAAAGAGTCAAGTAATTCATCAGACCATTCAGCAATATTTTCACGATCCACTGGATTAAGTTTTGCTTCAGGATGAAAAAAGGTGTATTTTTTTAATGGCATTTCTTCCTCTAATATAACGGTTGAAATATCATCTAAAATTTCAGCTTTTTCTTCTTTGTTAATTATATCCCATTCAGAAAAATTTAATTCTTCTCGCCCCTTATTAATATCGCTGTAAATTAACCATTTTAATGGAGCAATTGAAGCATACCAAGGATATTTTGTTTCATTGGAATGACAATCATAACAAGCCGATTTTAGTATAGAAGATACATTTATAGGAACTTGGTTGTTTTGCAATAAACCATTTGGGTTATTGTCGTATGTTAGTGGTTTGTCTGTTGGGTAGAACTGTATTAAAACTAGAACTACTACTAAAAAGTACACAAATATTTTTATTCTTTTCTTCAAAAATGGGATTTAATTTTTATGCTATTCTTTTTTTAAGATAGTACTTTCTTCAGATGCCCAATTGAGTAATAAATTACTTTCCTCTTCAGTTAGTTTTTTATCTGGATATTTCTCCAAAAACTTTTTAGGAGGCATTTTACCTTTATTCAATTGTTTGGTGATTTTTCCAAGCTTACTTATAGTTTTTCCTGTAGAATAATCTCCATTTGTAAATTTATCAAAATTCATTTTCATTTTACTTTTCCCACCCTTAGTGTCATTACTGTGGCATCCTGTACATTTATTGTCTAATACCGCTTTAACATCTTCAGGGATTTCTATTGGTTCTATAGCAGATGTTGTAATATACTCTTCATTCAAACCTTTAGAAAAAGAAAAAAATATAAGCGTAATTAAAAGTATAAAAGGGACTAAAACTTTAGTAATTCTGTTCTTCATGTCACTTGATCTTTTGATGATAAACAAATATAATCATTTTAATTGAGGCTTGTGCAAAGTGCAAAATGTCTATATTTGCAGTATGATTTTACAAGTAATTCCTATATTTATAAGTGGTGCAGAGATTTTCTTTATACTCTTTATTGTACTTATGGTTTTTGGAGCAGATAAAGTTCCAGAAATTGCCCGAGGTTTAGGGAAGGGGATGCGTCAAATAAAAGATGCAACTAACGATATTAAAAGTGAGATAAATAAAACAGCTCAAAAGGAAGGTTTTGATTTTAATGCTCATAAAAATAAAATTCATGATTTTACCAACGATATCACTCAAAATATATCTAAGGAAGCTGGTAAAATTAAAGAGGATGTAGATAAAGTAACAGGTCCTATTAAACGAAAGTTTTAAAATCTATTTCATTCTAGATATTGTTAATCCATCCCGAATAGGTAATAATACTGTTTCTAGTTTAGGATGTTCATTTAATAATTTATTATAATTAACCAAAGCATTAGTTTCCTTGTCATCTTTAGAGACGGCTTCTAATACTTTACCACTCCATAATACATTATCACTTAAAATCACAGATCCTTTTTTTAATTTGGGTATAATGATATTTAGATAGTTGGGGTAGTTTTTCTTATCTGCATCTATAAAAACCAAATCAAATACAAAATCTAAATTTGGAATAACATCTAAAGCATTTCCTACATGCTGAACAATCTGCTCTCCATATTTGGACTTATCGAAATACTTGCGTTGTAAATCGTATAATTCCTCGTTGGTATCTATGGTATGTAATGTACCATCATTTTTCATTCCCTCTGCTAAACACAATGCAGAATAGCCTGTATAAGTTCCTATTTCTAGAATATTTTTTGGCTGAATTAATTTAGACAAAATACTCAATACTCTACCTTGAAAATGACCACTTAACATTCTTGGCGCTAAAACTTTTTGCCAAGTTTCACGATTTAGTTCCTGAAGTAATTCTGGTTCAGATTGAGAATTATTAACGACATAATCGTCTAAATTATCAGGAATAAAATGCATTATCCAATTATTTTTTGAATTAATTCTTGTTTGCCTTTTTCATCATCTCCAAATAACCACTGTAATACATTATCATCCCAAATAGCATCACATTCTTCCGAGGTTAATATCTTTTGTTCTTGAGCTAAATCTAAAATTTTTCCAGGATAAGAAGATTGCATTTCACTGTCCATTTCTCCTAAAGGGTAGGGATCGTCGAGTCCCATTAAAACTTGCTTGGAAGTCTGATTTTTTATAATTAATTGTAAGGAACCTGTGTCATGAACTAAAGTGTCAAAAAAGATGTTCTTATGGGCAACCGATTTTCTAGGATGTGTTTTACCTTCAAATAAATCGGGCCTTCCGTCAAACCCTTGGATACGTCTACCTAAGTTCATTTGTGCTAATTGTCCACCATGAGCAAAACAAGTACGCATGTTTGGAAACTTATCTGCAAAACCATTCAAAGTAAAAAAGTGATAAGCATCCGCACATTGTGCAAGCATCCAAATTAAATGAAAACGCCAAGCAGTATTTTCAAGTTTTATAAATTTTTCACCATCGTAGGGGTGAATCTCAACAGCAAGATTGTATTTGTTTGCCATTTCGAAAATAGGAATGTTTTCTTCATCAAAAATACAACGCCACGTTCCAATAGTATCCATATAATGGGTTGGGAGGCATAATAAACGCATTCCTAACTCTTCTACACAACGTTCAATTTCCCATAGGGCACCTCTCCCGTAACCAGGATGGACTACAAATCCACAAGTAAATTTTGATGGATTGTCGTGCTGTACTTTTGCATTAAAATCATTTTGAAAACGCAAGGCCTGTTTCATTTCTTCTAAGCGCAAACCATTTCCATATAATTGGGAAAGATTAAGAACTACTGCATGATCAATTTTGTATTTCTCCATCCATTGAAGTTTCTCTTCTAAAAAGAAACTGGAATCGGTAACAGGTCGCTTCCAATTCTTCTGAAGCATAAAGTTTCGATCTTTATCCACCCAGAAAATCCCATTGTCTTTCATAAACTGTGGAATCTCCTCTGGATAAGGAAGTAGATGTGAATGTCCGTTAATTCTTAATTTTCGTTTCATATACTTTCCCTGCGAAGGCAGAGGTCTTATTAATTAAAAATATAATGCCAAATTATGTAAAAAATTCCGATTGCAATTAAAATAGAAACACCACTTTTCAACCTATCTATATTTTGGTCTTTTCTTATTTTAACCTTAATTCGGTTTCTAATTTCAAACTTTTCTTTTTTACTTAAATCTTTAAAAGAAGATTTTTTAATTTTTGTGTTACAATTGATCCTTTCTAACTCCTCCCCATAAATATATTTTATTTTCTCAAAGGCAACTTTTGGTTTTCTATTGAAAACAGAAGACATATTTCCAGAGCCAATGTAACCAACTCCTGGACTCATTCTACGCTTATTTCTTCTGGTCAATTATTATAAACTTTTTGTTCTACCACCATCTACTGGTAAATTAATCCCATTGATATATCCAGCTGCTTCACTTGCTAAAAAAGTAACCGCATAGGCAATTTCTTCTGGTTCTGCAAAACGTCTTGCAGGTACAATACTTTTCATAAATTCTCCAGCTTCTTCTGGAGATTTATCTATTTTCTTGCCAATATTAACCATTATCTGATCCAATCGTTCTGTAGCTGTAGCTCCTGGTAAAACATTATTAACTGTGATTCCAAAAGGCCCTAATTCAGTTGCTAAGGTCTTACTCCAATTAGCAACGGCTCCACGAATGGTATTGCTTACTCCCAATCCTTCTATAGGTTGTTTTACCGAAGTAGAAATTATATTGATAATTCTACCATAACCTTCATTTTTCATTCCTGGAACTACAGCCTGTACTAAAGTCTGGTTGCAAAGTAAATGTTGAGCAAAAGCCTCGGTAAATTCAGAAAGGTCTGCAGTTAAAATAGGTCCTCCTTTTGGTCCTCCTGTATTGTTTAATAAAATATGATAGTTTTTGGAGATTCCATTGGAAAGTGTTTCTTTTAAAGAATTATGCTCACTAAAATTGGCAACTAAATAGTTATGTTCTTGTCCGCTTTCTGATGGCAATAAGGAAAGTACTTGTTTTAGTTTTTCTTCATTTCTTGCGACAAGGGTTATATTAGCACCTAATGAAGCTAATTCTATAGCGGATGCTTTACCTATTCCTGCGGTACTTCCACAGATTAAAGCGTTTTTATTTTT
>CAJXYJ010000107.1 GCA_913063255.1 uncultured Flavobacteriales bacterium
CCCTCAGCTAGTTTCGTATCATAATTCGGTGCAAATATAGTATATTTTTACATTTTAAAAAAACCTTTTATCTTTCCAATTTATTTTGTAAATTAAAATTTGAAAACTAGTCCAAAAAAAAACAAACTTATGAAACGTATTTTAGTTCCCACAGATTTTTCTATCCAAGCTGAAAATGCACTAAAGGTTGCCGTGCAAATTGCTGAAAAAAACAATAGCGAAATCTATTTAATACACTCTTTAGAAATGCCCTTACACCTATCTTCTGGAGGGGATTCTGGAGGAATGCCAGAATCACTCTTCTTTATTAAATTAGCTGAAAAACATTTTGAAGAATTACTAGAAAAACCATATTTAGAAGATTTAGAGATTCATGAGGCAATAGGTCATGGGGAGGTATATGACGATATAAATGAAGTTACTCAAAATAAAGAAATTGATCTTGTGGTTATGGGATCTCATGGAATTAGTGGATTTAAAGAAATGTTTATTGGGAGTAATACTGAAAAAGTAGTTCGCACGTCTAACGTTCCTGTTTTAGTTATTAAAAACGAACATGAAAACTTTAACATCACAAATTTTGTTTATGCTACAGATTTTTCTGAAAACAGTAGTGATTCTTTTAAGGAAGCACAAAAATTTGCTGAAGATGTAAATGCTCAAATGAACTTATTATATGTAAATACCCCAGGTAATTTTATTACTACTACTGAAGCAAATAATAAAATGAAAGAGTTTGTAAAAGATCTGATTACAAATAATTATTCACTAAATATATATAATGACACTTCTGTAGAAAAAGGCATACTAAATTATGCAAAGGAAAACAATGCAAGTCTTATAGGAATGTGTACTCATGGCAGACAAGGAATCGCACATTTTTTTAATGGAAGTATTAGTGAAGATCTTGTAAATCACGCTAAAAGACCTGTGATTACTTTTAAAATATAAAAGTTTTATTATTGTAAAATACAAAAGCCCTATTCTTTTAATTGAATAGGGCTTTTTTTGTTGGCCCACTAGGGCTCGAACCTAGACTCTTCTGTACCAAAAACAGATGTGTTGCCAGTTACACCATGGGCCAATACCGTAATGCGAGTGCAAATTTAAAATAATCTTTGGCTTGTACAACTATTTTTTACAAAATATTATAATAATATTTTTCGTTTGCCTATTTTTAACTCTAGGCTTAAGGTATGTTCTACCTTAATTATTATTAGTAAATTCGCCGCAATCAAAATGATATACTTTTATGAGTTCCTTTAACTTCAAAAAATGGAATAATATTTTAGGATGGTTGGTGTTTGCCATTTCTCTAATTACCTATTGGCTAACTGTAGAACCTACCGCTAGTTTTTGGGATGCAGGTGAATATATTACTACATCCAGTAATTTAGAAGTGGGACATCCTCCTGGTGCACCTCTATACCAATTACTCGGAGCATTTTTCTCCATTTTTGCAATGGAAGCTTCTAATATTGCGCTTACCATTAATCTAATGTCTGTTTTCGCAAGTGCATTTACCATCCTTTTTATGTTTTGGTCTTTAACCTTGTTATTAACTAATATTGTATCGAAGAATTCTGAAATCAACAAAGACAATACCATTGCTATTTTAGGATCTGCAGCTATTGGTGCTTTAGCTTTTGCATTTACGGATAGTTTTTGGTTCAATGCTGTTGAAGCAGAAGTATATGCCATGGCAGCATTAATTATGTCGATACTTTTTTACCTAGCACTAAGATGGGAAAGAGACATGGACCAGCCCAGAGGAGATCGATGGGTAATATTAATTGCTTTTGTAATTGGACTTTCCTTTGGTGTACACTTTATGGGTTTACTTACTATACCTGCTATGGGGTTCTTGTATTTCTTTAAGAACTATAAAAAAGTAACTGTTAAAAATTTTATCGTTGCCAATGTGGTGATGGTTGCCATCTTATTATTTATTTTCAAACTATTACTTCCAATGACACTTCGATTTTTTAGTGCTTCGGAAATATTTTTTGTGAATAGCATAGGACTCCCTTTTAATTCTGGGACAATCATTGCTGGCTTATTATTTATAGGATTGTTTTACTATTTATTACGGTATACTCGCAGTAAAAACTTTGTTCAATTAAATACACTTTTGCTTTCTATTCTATTCATATTTATAGGATTTTCTAGTTGGGTTATGCTTCCGGTAAGAGCAAATGCTGGAACTATGATTAATGAAAACAATCCTAACAATGCAAGAGAACTTTTAGCATATTATAATAGAGAGCAATACCCCGAAACACATTTGTTTTATGGCCCTTTATTTACAGAAACCTATGTAGGTTTAGATCCTAGAAATCCTTATAAAGATGATAAACCGAAATTTGAAAAAGACGAAAATACCGGCAAATATATTATTGTAAATGATTATGTTAATGCTTCGCAAAATACAGATGATTCTCAAAAAGGATTCTTCCCAAGGATGTGGAGTATCGAACACAATACAAATTATTTAGAATTTACCGATGGCCTTAATTTTACCATAAAAAGAGAATATATAGGCGAAGCCCAACTTGTTGAAATAGTAAGTGGATTTAATAGTGATATTGCACAAGGGAAAATAGGATCTGAAGAATTTGATAATTTCTTACGAGATTTTGGACCCTTTCTAGATATAGAAAAACCTTCTTTTTGGCAAAACATATCCTACATGTTTGAGTATCAATTTGGGTATATGTATTGGCGTTATTTTATGTGGAATTTCAGTGGTAGACAAGATGATAAACAAGGAGAGTTAACAGATGTTCACGGAAACTGGTTAACCGGAATTACATTTTTAGATGAAATGCGATTGGGCTCACAACAAAATTTACCAAGTGATGCTCTAAGTAATAAAGCCAGAAACACTTACTTTATGCTTCCGCTATTATTGGGAATATTAGGCTTGGTTTTTCATTATAAAAACGATAATAAAAGCTTTTGGGTATTATTAATTTTCTTCCTCTTTACCGGCTTAGCCTTAAAGGTATATTTAAATGAAAGGCCTTTTGAACCACGGGAAAGGGATTATGCATTGGTAGGCTCCTTTTATGTATTTGCCATGTGGATAGGCTTTGGTGTTTACGCTTTATTTGAAGTAGTAAAAGACTACCTAAAACCCAAACTTGCAATACCTATAGTTTTAACGGTAACTGCACTTGCTGTTCCTGTATTATTAATATCCCAAAACTGGGACGATCACGATCGTTCCAATAGATATACAGCGCAGTCTATGGCAAAAATGTATTTGGATTCTTGCGATGAGAATTCCATCATATTTACTATTGGTGATAACGATACATTCGCTTTATGGTATGCCCAAGGAATTGAAGGCTATCGTCAAGATGTTAGGGTTGTTAATACTAGTTTATTTCAAACAGATTGGTATATTGATGATATGAAAAAGAAAGCTTTTTCTAGCGACCCTATACCTTCACAATTAACTCATGATAAATACAAATATGGTTCTAGAGATTTTATTTTCTTTCAAAAAACTAGAAAAGATACTATAGACATTAACAGATGGATGGACTGGGTTGCTGATGATAGTCCAAATACTATGGTGGAATTAGAAAGTAGAAAATTCGCCAATACTTTCCCTTCAAAAATAATTAGAATCCCTGTAGATAAAGAGGCAGTTTTAAGAAATGGTATTGTAGACCCAAAAGATGCTGACAAAATTGTTCCTTATATAGACATTGAATTAAAAGGAAACATTATCTATAAAAACAGAATGATGATGCTCGATGTTATTGCAAATAACAATTGGGAACGTCCTATCTATTTTAGTGGTGGAGCTTTTGGTGATGACGATTATATCTGGATGAAAGAATACCTTCAGTTAGAGGGCGTAGTTTATAAATTAGTTCCTATACACACCCCTCTTGAGGAAGGAAACCCTTTTGATATGGGAAGAATTGACAGTGATAAAATGTACGATATTGTAATGAAATGGGATTGGGGAAATAGTGGTGATCCAGACATATATCACGATGTAGAAACCCGTAGAAATGGAATTACCTATCGCAGTAATTTATCTCGATTAGCAGAGGCTTTAATCCAAGAAGAAAAATTTGAAAAAGCGGAACAAATTTTAGATTTGGCCATGGAAAAAATGCCAGTTGATAAATTTGAATTTTACTCCCTTTTAGAACCTTTTATATTGGGCTATTATCAAATTGACAATAAGGATAAAGCAAGAGATGTTTATAATTCAGTAGTGAAACATTATCGAGAACACCTTACCTATTATAGCGGGTTATCCTATAGACAACAAGAAGCCTTGGGAGATGAAATTTTTAGTGACTTAGGACGATATAGAGGATTGATAGATGTCATGGTAATCTTTGAAGAAAAAGAATATACGATGAAAGAAGCAGATGTTTTTAATGAATATTTAAGACTTTTTAATTTCTCTCCTTCTGAAAAGGATTTATTAGAAACTGAAAACGAATTATTAGGTGAAGATTTACCGGAAACTCCATTAGACACTATTCCTCCAGCTGATAATGATTCATTAAACTAAAGGTGTAGTGAAACCTTATTTTGTAAAAACACCCAAGTTTGTCCAACGGTTATTTCCGAAACGAACTTGGGTGTTTCCATATAATGAAAACAAGGTATATTTAACTTTCGATGACGGGCCTATTCCACAAGTAACTCCATGGGTTTTAGACCTTTTAAAAGAATATAATGCCAAAGCTACTTTTTTCTGTATTGGAGATAATATTAATAAACATCCAAATGTATTTAAAAGACTTATTTCTGAAGGGCATTCTATTGGTAACCATACCTATCATCATTTAAATGGTTGGAAAACTAAATCTGAAAAGTATATTGATAATTGCGATAAGTTTGGTGAGATTCTGAAACAAATTCAGAATGACAAATCAACAATCAACGATCAACAATCAACAACCAACAATCTCTTTCGCCCACCATTTGGCAAACTAACTTCTCCGCAATCTAAACTCCTTCAAAAAAGAGGATATAAAATAATAATGTGGGATGTGTTAAGTGCAGATTTTGATTCCCAAATTACCAAAGAAAAATGCCTTGATAATGTTTTGAAAAACATTCGCCCTGGAAGCATTGTAGTCTTTCACGATAGTTTAAAATCTGAAGAAAAACTAAGGTATGCTCTTCCTAAAGTTTTAGAATTCATAAGGGATAATAAATGGAAATGTGCAAGAATTAAATGCTTATAAAAGCAAAACCCTTGCACATTTCAGATTAAAATCTTGATGTAATAAACCTATTATTTATTGATAATAAGTTTTTTACTTGTCATATTAGTTCCATCTGTAATATTCACTAAATACATTCCATTATTTAAATGAGAAAGATCTAAAACTTCTGTGTTTATTCCTTCTTTAGAAAATACTTTTTTACCTAAAATATCGTGAATAGTAACTTGCAATTCTCTATCTGTAGAAATGTTTAATTGCCCGTTTGAAGGATTAGGATACATCCCAACATTTTGCAAATAGTCATCATTTAAACCTAATTCTTGCCCAAGAGCAAAAGTAGATTGCATTACTTGTTTCGTAGTATCATCTTGAACAAAAACAACCACCATTAAGTCGTCCATTTCTTCAACGTTAGTAGAAGACATATTGAAAGTTTCGTTTATTTCTGTATTGGTTCCTGCTTCGAAACTAACAATCGTACCATCTGCATCTGGAAGCATTTTCATCATTACATTTTCAAAAGAAGATTCTCCATTATTCCCTGTGTTTTCAGTAGTTTGAACTTCAACAACAGCAATATTAACTTTCATATCTACAGAAATAAAAGGCATAATATTTACATCTACATATACATTATCTCCAGAAATAGAAAGGGAAGATGTCATTTCAAAAAATGCAGGTTTACTATTTTCATAATCATAAGCAGAATTTACTGAACCCGAGTTTGTGCCGGTTTGATTACCACCAGTATATAAATCTGGAACAAAACTTACTCCGTAATAACCTCTTCTTACACCACCTTCTTCAGTATAATATGGATCTCCTGGTGCTGGCCAAGACATTTGGTATTTAATAACCGCAATATCGTCTGGATGATTCTCCATAAAAGGATTAAATACTCCAGAATTAAAAGGTGCACATGGTCCACAAGTGGAACTTGTAAAAGACTCAAAAAATGGTAGAGTTTGTGTAGATTGTGTTGCTATACTTAATGCCATAGATTTTGCATCATTACTAGTATCATCGTCATCTCCACCACCGTTAAAGTTAGAAACCCAAACATCTAATGTGTAATCTCCAGGCGTTCCAGCCCAAGGTGTTGCAAAAGTATGAGAATAGTTTTCTGTTGTTTGCAAATT
The DNA here is from genome assembly GCA_913063255.1 of uncultured Flavobacteriales bacterium. GTDB lineage: Bacteria > Bacteroidota > Bacteroidia > Flavobacteriales > Flavobacteriaceae > Marifrigoribacter. The sequence continues at coordinate 6,347 of CAJXYJ010000107.1, forward strand.
TAATCCAGCAACATTTTCTGTGATTATTGCTCCTCCGTTTATTTGATAGTTTAAATCCACAGAATCAACATTAGATAAACCAGCATTTTTAATGGTACAACTTATATCGACATTTCCTGCTTCAGTATATGCAGGTACATCTATAGAGTTCATCGTTACATCATTATTGTCTGGCTCTAATAAAACAACATCGTCAATATACCAATAATCAAAGTTATACATATTTCCAGATAAATAAATACAAACTTGGAAATCTGAGGCACCTACATCTCCACCAGAAATTAAAATATCTTTACCCTCTGGTCCAATATCTCCTGTAGGGTTTACAGACCATACATCTGTCCATGCTCCACCTCCAGATCGAGTTGCTACACCTATAGTGTATCCAGACCCAGAATAATCATTTAAAAAGTGTTTGAAAGAAAACAAGACATCAGAAACTCCTGTTAAATCAGCTTCTGGAGAAATTAACCTTGTGGTATGTGTACCATTAGTATATGTTAATTTTGCTTCGGGAGCAGATCCGCCAGCATTTTCACTAGAAGATTGTGACCATTGTGATTCCATATCATCAATTGTCCAACCTGTTGGTGGCACACCATCTGAAAAATCTTCACTAAAAATTTCAGTAGATCTTTGGTTTTGAGAAAAGGCTGAAAAGCCAATCATTAATCCCATTAATAAAAATGTAATTTTTTTCATATTTGCTATTTTTTTTAATTAAATTTTGGTGAATATATAGTTTTTTGTGAATATATATAAGATATGTTAATCTTTTTTTAAAAACTATTGAATTTTAACTATATTACAGATGAATTATCAATTAATATGTAGTGTAGTAATTCTTATATCTTCTATTTAAAACATTAAACTTTATTTCAAAATAAATCAGATTTCAAGAGGGAAATAAACAAATTTTATTGGGTATAAATCATTACTATTTTCTTAATATATTTTTAAGATATTGTATTAAAATACCTACAAACTAAAAATAATATGGTTAATTAAAGTCAGTTTTATAACAATAGAAAAAATAAGAGTTATTCCTTCTAGAGATTAGAAAGACTAAAAAAATAAGAGTTGTTTTTAAAAAGACTTCGGTTATTTATTAAACGTACTCATTAACCAAACCAATAAGAGTATTGGCATCTTGTTCTCCACTTTGGCGCCATTTCATTTCGCCTTCTTTATAGATCATTAGAGTTGGCAATCCTTTTACACGTAAGGCATCAGAGAGTTCTTGGTTTTTTTCTACATCAATTTTAATCACTCTAGCCTTATCTCCTAAAGCAGCTGCAACATCACGTAAAACTGGGTGCATCCCTTTACAAGCTTCATCCCATTCTGCATAAAAGTCTAAAAGAACAGGAACTTGAGCTTCAATTAATTCTCCAAATTTTGACATAATTTCTAATAATATTGGTAAACAGTTGTATTACAAATATAGTGTTTCCGAATCATTAAACCGTATTTGGCTTTTTCTTCAATTTTATCACCGTTATTTCTGGCCAAATTCCAACCCTTCCTGGAAAAGCATGAAAGCCAAAACCTCTATTTACATTTATATATTGTCCCATCTCTTCATAAATTCCGGCCCATTGTTTATATACATATTGCACGGGACTCCATTTAAAAATACCTGGAATTTCTATACCAAACTGAAATCCATGGGTATGCCCGCTTAAAGTTAAATGATACTGGTCATTATGGGATTTTACTTCATGTTCCCAATGGCTTGGATCATGACTCAATAAAATTTTAAAATCTTTTTCTGAAACATTAGAAGATGCTTTTTGTAAATCTCCTGCTTTCTTAAAATTGTGTCCCCAATTTTCTACTCCAATTAATGCCAATCGTTCCCCATCTTTTTCAATGAATGCACTTTCATTAAGCATTAATTTAAAATCTATTTTTTTATGAATCCCTTTTATTCTATTAAAATTATGGAGTTTATCTTCTTCTGATGGCCAAGTAACATACTCTCCATAATCATGATTCCCCAACACCGAATATTTTCCAAACTCTGGAGTTCTAATTCGTTTAAAGGTACTAATCCATGGATCCATTTCTTCAGCTTTTGTATTTACAATATCACCAGTAAAAACAATAAGGTCTGTTTTTTGTTCATTTATTAAATCAATGGCATATTCTATTTTTTCTGGATCATCAAAACTTCCAGAATGGATATCGCTAATTTGAGTTAATGAAAATCCATCAAAAGCATCAGGAAGGTTATCAAAAAACAAGGTATGAGTAATTACTTTAAAATTATATTTTCCTTTAAACATTCCATAGACTAAAGAGGTAAAAGGAATTGCGGCAAGACCTAATGCAATTTGACTCACAAATTTTCTTCGGTCGGGCATAAATTGAGTTTTATTTCCTTCAAAAAAAGTTTGGGCTATAAATTGATACCCTCCAGAGATTAAACGCAGAATGTCTTCCCCTAACATAAAAATGATAAGCACCAATTTTGGAACAAATAAAAGTAGAAAAAAACCAGCAGCTCTTAAAGATTCAGAAGAAGGTCCTTTGCTACTATCATAATTATATATTGAAAAGGCTAAATACCCTAATACACTTAAGGAAAGTAAAATATAAATTACGGTTAAGTAATTATTTTTAACCACAGTTTTAAATGCTTGAAAAGCATAAAAATCTATTAAAATTAGAATTGAAAAAAATATAATAAATCGAATCATTAAAAAAAGCAATTAGGTTTTAAATATAAGACGATTGAAAAGCCAAAAAATAACATTCACTTTTATTTAACTGTTTTTGTATCTTTTCGCCTCACAAAAAATCAAAATGATTAGAGTATTTTTATTTATAATTGTTACACTATTTTTTATTGGATGTTCAAAAAAACCATCTACGGTATCTGCTCAAAAAGACAAGCCTTTACTTTCCTATGTAAACCCATTTATTGGTACTGGTGGTCATGGTCATACATTTCCGGGAGCGACAATGCCTTTTGGAATGATGCAACTAAGCCCAGACACTCGTCTAGAAGGATGGGATGGCTGTAGTGGCTATCATTATACAGACGAATATATTTATG
>CAJXYJ010000108.1 GCA_913063255.1 uncultured Flavobacteriales bacterium
AATCCAACCAAAACATAAGGCTACTTTAACAGCATCTTCCCAGCGCATAGAAGGAATCTTAGTTTCTAATTTATAAAAAATAAGATAGATTCCCTTTGTCTGAATTTGATGATTTTGATCTAACCATTCCCTCCATTCCACATCTCTTGTAAAATATAATTCAGGTTTATTCATGCTTTATTTAGAAATCAATTCACTTTCTACATAAAAATCCTTTTTAATATTTGCGCTTATTATTTCATTGGCAAACTCTTTTGTTTTCCATTCCGCAGTTGGGAAAATCCATTCTTCTTTTCCGTTAATAATAGCAATAACTGGCATGTCAAATTTTTCAACTATATCTACATATCGAAAAGTTATCTTATTCTTGGAAATTTTATATTCCACTTTTGGTATTTTGGTAGTACGTAAATATTGGTTCCAAAACTCAGTTAAATCAACCCCCTTTTTTTTGCCAATATATTCTTCTAATTGTTTACTGCTTATGGTTTGATGGTAAAAATCTTTATTTAATCCTCGTAATATTTCACGCCACTTTTCATCATCTTCAATCAATTGTCTTAGGGTATGTAAAATGTTAGCACCTTTATAATACATATCACTGCTTCCTTCGTGATTTACATTATAAGTGCCAATAAGAGGGCGGTCGTTTTGAATAGTTCTTCTAGTACCAACCACATATTCTGAAGAGGCTTTTTTCCCATAATGATAATCTAAATACAAGTTTTCAGAATAGGCTGTAAACCCTTCATGAATCCACATATCTGCTACATCAATATGGGTAATATTATTAGCAAACCATTCGTGTCCGGCTTCGTGAATGATTATAAAATCGAATTTTAATCCCCAACCAGTACCAGATAAATCATTTCCTAAATATCCGTTCTTGTATTGATTGCCATAAGTAACACTACTTTGATGTTCCATACCTAAATAAGGAACTTCTACCAGTTTAAAACTATCTTCGTAAAAAGGGTAGGGGCCAAACCAATGTTCAAAGGCTTCCATCAATTTTGGAGACTGTTTAAACTGAATTTTTGCCTTTGCTTCATTTTCTTTAAGCACATAATAATCCATATCTAAAGTGCCATTCTCTCCCTCGTATTTCTCTCCAAAATGAATATAATCTCCAATATTGATATTTACAGCATAGTTATTTATTGGATTTACTACTTTCCAAGTCCAAGTAGTTTTATCATCTTTAGTTTCCTCATGGACCAATCTTCCATTAGCAACTGCCATTAATCCATTAGGAATCGTAATTGCGAAATCAACCCCGTTTTCAGGTTCATCGTAATAATGATCTTTGTTGGGCCACCAGATACTCGCACCAATTCCTTGATTAGAGGTAGCTATAAAATGTTTTCCATTGGAATCTCTACTCCAAGTAAACCCACCATCCCAAGGCGCATTTCTGGCAGCAGGTGGTTTTCCTGAAAAGTAAACGGTAAGCTTATTTTTAGCTCCTTTATGTTGATTTTGCAGTTGAATAAAATGAGCATTCCCTTCAGAATTATAGGAAAGCTCTTTTCCATCTTGTATTATTTTCTCAATTTTCATCGGAGGTTGCAAATCTATTTGCATAGAATTACTTTCAGATAAAACAGTATAACTAATGGTATTGTTACCTCGAATGGTTTTGTTGTCAAGATCTACTTCAACATCTAAGTTGTAGTGATTTAAATCCCACCAAGCTCTTTCTGGTGTAATACTTCCTCGTAAAGAATCTTGCCGAGTAAAAGACTGGCTTATTACCGTTATGGAAATGAAAAACAGTAAAAGGGAAAGAAAATGTTTCATAGAATCTATAGTAATTTTATTTTTTTGAAATATCTGATATTGCTTCTGCAACCAATGCTAATCTTTTGCCATCTGGACTTATAGCCAAACGGGTGATGTCTTTTATTTGATATTCTGAAAGATCTGCAACCAGTTTCCAGTCTCCATTTCCGAATAAATCTAACAAAAACAATTTATCCCGACTTCCTATCAATAATGTGGTTTCATCTAGCCAAATATGGTCTTGGATTCCAATAGGTAATTGGGTTACAAAAAAGCTATCTAAACTTTTTAAATCCAATTGAAAAACATCTAAATTTCCCTCTTCATTTACCGAGGTATAGCTCATTGTTTCTTTTGTACTTGGAACTTTATGAATGGATCTTCCTACATTTAATACAAGAGTGTCATTTGTTTTTTTAGATAGGTTAGAAAGCACCAAGTCTAATTTATTATCACTTAAAACAGAAGAAAGTATGGTGTTGGAATCATAAAAAGAATAATAAGCAACCTGAAGGTTTTCAATTAATAATGAGGATGTTTTGGTTTCTGAATTATAATTATAAAGTCTCTGTAATCCTGTTGTGTCCAATCTTACTGCAGAAATATTTGTGCTATTGGGAATTCTTAGTGGAGAATATTCACCTCCTAATGTAGAATAATGTACCCAATTATAGGAATTGGTTTTTAAATGATACTTTGCAATATCTGTTGCTTTTTCATTAGTTCTCGCATATAGAATAAATTCATTATCATAAAAAGAAGGTTGGCTATCATAACCTTTATTATTAGATAAATTTTTAAAATTTGTGATAGAAAATTCTGATTCAGAATACTCTAAATCCATTAGGTAAATTTCTGTATTTGGTTGTGCTAAAAGGGTAGTAGCAGTTACTAATATTAAGATGGAGCTTAAAATTCTTGGCATAAATTAATTCGATTTTAAAACTTTAATTCTGTTTTTGTTGCCATTATAAATGAGCTCTACAATATAGAGTCCTTCCTTTAAATTATAATCGTTTACAGGAATAATATTTGAATTGGCAATTATTTTTGTCAGAATTAGATTTCCTAGCATATTATATAAATTTATCTTGACTTCAGTATTAATAGCCCTACTTAAATATAGGGTATCTGTAAACGGATTTGGGTATATAGTTACCGGTAATTCTTTGGTTTCATCTTCAGTTGAAAGTATCGGAGTGTTGTCATATAGTATAACAAGGTCTGCAACTTCATCAATAAAAGTGATGTCTAATGCTCCATCATTATTGCGGTCGTGCATAATAGAACAAGAAGCAGCTTCTACTGCTGGATAAATTATTGGATTAATAAATATTCCAGATCCATTGTTTTCCATAAGCGTAAATGTAGCCCCGCCATAACTACTTGCAACAAAATCTAGGTCTCCATCCCCATCAATATCTCCAAGATCAATAGCAAGAGGAAAACTATCTACTTTGTATTCATTAGAAAATGATAAGTTACCGTTTCCATCTCCAAATAAAATAGAGACGGAATCTCCAAAAGAATCAGCAGTTGCTATATCCACATTACCATCTCCATTTACATCTCCAATAACAAGCATCCAAGGAGATCCATTGTATTCTGTGGTATTGAAAACAGAAAAGTTACCTAAACCATCATTTAATAAGCTTACGATAGTGTTGCTGTTTAAGCCTCCAACAATCAGGTCTATAAAACCATCATTATTTAAATCGGCTGCTGCAATGGATGTCTCTCCATCGGCTCCAGTTTCTATATGAATTGGGGCATTAAAACTACCGGTACCATCATTTACTAATATGGTAATATTATTTGCACTTCTATTGGCAGTTGCAATATCATCCCATCCATCGCCATTGATATCTATAACAGTAAGTCCGCGAACACCTACATCTGCATTAAAAGCAATTTCAGGATCGAAAAGATCCACATTATTCCCCATAAAAACACTTGCTTTATTGTTTTGTGTACTTCCTATAGCAAGGTCAATTTTTCCATCATGGTCGAAATCAGCTGCTTCATTAGGGCTTGGTTTATTGGATAAAGGCATATCAAATAAAATAAAGTCATCATAATTTCCTGCTCCATCATTTAATAAAACTCGAATATCTTCAGAATTTTCATTTACAACGATAAGATCTGTATACTCATCATCATTGATATCCGCAGCATTTGCTCCATAACATTGTATTAATCCTTCTCCTTCGAGACGCATTGGAATTTGAGTGTTAAATTCAAGATTCAGGGATGCAGGTTTCGTTTTTATCCAATAATTAAATCCAAATCCATTTGTAAGATGATCACCAGAAGTTCCTTGAATATTAAAAGTCAATCGGACACTAATCATTTCTCCATAAAAGAAAGGTCGGTCTGGAGAAAAAGTTACTTCAGTATCATTGTTAAAAATGAGGAATGTGCCTTCCATGGGTCCAGACCATTTTCCGAAAACCATAAAAGTATTTTCGTTAATGGTACTTGGATCTAATTCTTGATCGAAAAGTATAGTAATAGATTCTTGATTCGATGCACTTAAAGATTGAGAGATAGGAGAAATGTCAAGAACAGTAAGATTCTGACCTATTCCATTGAAAGTCAAACATAATAAGATGCCAAAAGAGAAATAGTTTTTCATAGCAAATGGATTATTCTTTAAAATTACTTTAATTTTTTCATAAAAAAAACCAATTCTATGTATAGCGTCGGTTTTTAACTTTTTGTTTTATTTTCTTTCGATTCCGAAAAATGGAGAAACTAGATATTAAAAAAAACCGCTTCCCCATTATTATGGAAAAAGCGGTTTTACAAACTTACTAACTAACTTAAACTAATTTATCTATATTATTAAAATGGGTATTTATTTTCTTTGGTCACCATTTCTGCAATACTATTACGTAAGCCCACTACATTTGGCTGATTTTGATATTTAGTAAATCGTTTTAATCCCATTAACATCATTCGTTGTTCATCCCCTTCTGCAAATGAAACAATGGCTTCTTTTGCTTTTTGATGAATAATATCTACAGCATTATATAAATATAATTGTGTCATTGCAATTTGCCCTTTCTGACTGTCTTCCCCAAAACGTTTTATGTTTTTACGGGTACGTAAAATTGCAGATTCTGCTAAATATATTTCAATTAAAACATCTGAGGTAGCCAATAATATTTGTTGGTGTTCTTCTAGTTCAGCACCAAATTTTTGAGCAGCAGCGCCTCCTACCATTAAGAAAACTTTTTTAAGTTTTGCAATCATTGCTTTCTCTTCTGAAAGGAGCTCAGAATAATCTGGTGTTTCAAAAGAAGGAATACCAGTAAGTTCTTCAACTACTGCTTGTGCTGGACCAAGAAGATCCACATGACCTTTCATTGCTTTTTTAATCAACATTCCCACTGAAAGCATTCTATTAATTTCGTTGGTACCTTCATAAATTCTTGTGATTCTTGCATCTCTCCAAGCAGATTCCATTGGGGTATCTTTAGAGAATCCCATTCCTCCAAATATTTGGATTCCTTCATCGGCACAAGCTTGAACATCTTCAGAAACAGCAACTTTTAATATAGAGCATTCAATTGCAAATTCTTCCACCCCTTTTAATTCTGAAATTTGATGAGATTCTCCTCCAGTTTGTCTAAGTTCTATTCTGTTTTCAATATCTTTTGCTGCTCTATAGGTAGCAGATTCACCTACATAGGTATTGGTTGCCATCTCAGCAATTTTTGCTTTTATGGCTCCAAACTCTACAATTGGTGTTTTAAATTGTTTACGTTCTGTAGCATATTGTACTGCATAAGAAGTTATTCTTCTTTGCGAATCTAAACAGGCTCCTGCTAATTTAATTCTTCCAACATTTAGGGCATTCATAGCTATTTTAAAACCGTTTCCACGTTCTGAAAGCATGTTTTCTACAGGAACTACTGTATCTGTAAAAAATACTTGTCGGGTAGAAGAGGCATGAATACCTAATTTATGCTCTTCTTCCCCCAAAGTGATACCATTAATTGGGTCATTTTCAACTAAAAATCCAGTTATGTTTTTATCATCTTCAATTCTTGCAAAAACAATAAAAAGTTTACAAAAACCTGCGTTTGAAATCCACATTTTCTGTCCACTAATCTTATAACTTTTACCATCTTCTGAAAGTACCGCTTTTGTCCTTCCACTATTGGCATCACTACCTGCGCTTGGTTCTGTTAAACAATAGGCTCCAAACCATTCTCCAGAAGCTAATTTTGGAACATACTTTTGTTTTTGTTCTTCAGACCCATATAGAGTAATTGGCAAAGTTCCTATTCCAGTATGTGCTCCAAAAGCAGTACTAAAAGATCCCGTACCACTTGATATATAATCACAAGTTAGTAATGTAGAAACAAAACCCATTCCTAGTCCGCCATATGCTTCAGGAACCGCAACACCTAGAAAACCTAGAGCACCTGCTTTACGCATTACTTCTTCCGTAAAAGCGTAATCCTTATTTTCGAAGCGATCTCTAAATGGAATAACTTCTCTATCATTAAATTCCATCACCGCATCTTTCATCATTTTTTGTTCCTCCGTAAAATCTTCAGGTGTGAAAATATCTTCACAATTAGATTCTTTTACAATGAATTGTCCTCCTCGTAATATTTCTTTTTCTTTTGCTTCCATTTTTTTGATATATAATCTTGTTGTTCTTTATTATTAATTTGTCAGTTCGAGCGCAGTCGAGAACTATATTTAAAACTATCCGATCAATAAGGTCTCGACTGCGCTCGACCGGACAGGAATTTTATTTTATTTCAAAAACTCAAAAATCCCTGCGGCTCCTTGACCAGTACCAACGCACATGGTTACAGCTCCATATTTCCCTTGCATATTTTGTTTTCGCATTTCATCAAATAATTGAACTGAAAGCTTTGCTCCAGTACAACCTAATGGATGACCTAATGCAATGGCACCTCCATTAACATTGATGATATCTGGGTTTAGGTTTAATTCACGAATTACTGCAAGTGATTGTGATGCAAAAGCTTCATTAAGTTCTATTAATGATAAATCTTCTTGTTTTAAACCAGCTTGTTTTAATGCCTTCGGAATTGCTTTCACAGGTCCAATTCCCATAATTCTAGGTTCCACACCAGCGGCGGCATAATTGACTAATCTTGCAATAGGCTCTAGGTTTAATTCTTTAACCATATCCTCACTCATTACCATTACAAATGCTGCCCCATCACTCATTTGAGAAGAGTTTCCTGCGGTTACACTTCCTCCCGCAGCAAATACTGCTCGTAATTTCGCCAAAGCTTCTTTGCTAGTTCCTTTACGAGGACCTTCGTCTTTGTTTACGATATAGGATTTGGATGCCTTTTTTCCATTTTCATCCAGATATGTTTGATTTACCGTAATAGGAACTATCTGTTCTTGAAAACGATTTTCTGCTTGAGCTTTTAAAGCTTTCATATGGGAATGATAAGCAAATTCATCTTGATCTTCTCTTGAAACATTAAATTGGTTGGCAACCGCTTCAGCAGTATTTCCCATTCCCCAATAATAATCTTCGTGACCAGAATTAACTACATCATAATTAAGTTCAGGTTTAAATCCTGTCATTGGAACAGAGCTCATACTTTCTGCCCCTCCAGCAATAATGCAATCTGCCATTCCCGATTGAATTTTTGCAGTGGCAATTCCTATAGTTTCAATTCCTGAAGAACAAAAACGGTTCACAGTTACACCAGGTACTTCTACAGAATTTAATCCCATTAATGAAATTAAACGCGCCATATTTAGGCCTTGGGAACCTTCTGGCATAGCATTACCTACTATTACATCGTCTATTCTAGTTTTATCTAATTGTGGCAATTCATTCATCATAAATTGAATAGTCTCCGCAGCTAATTCATCCGTTCTTTTAAACCTAAAAACTCCTCTTGGTGCTTTTCCTACTGCTGTTCTATATGCTTTTACTATATATGCTTGTTTCATGATTTTTTGCTTTAGGCTTTAAGCGCAAGGCTTTAAGCAATTTTATTATTAAGTTTTTTGCCTATAGCATATTGCATAAGGCATAAAGCGAAATTTTTAATTTCTCAACGGTTTTCCAGTTTTTAACATATGTTCTATTCTTTCTAAAGTTTTACGTTCTGTACATAAACTTAAGAATGCTTCTCGTTCTATATCTAATAGATATTGTTCACTCACTAAAGTGGGTTCAGATAAATCCCCACCAGCCATTACATATGCCAACTTATTTGCAATTTTTTGATCATGGGCACTGATGAATTTTGAGGCTTGCATAGAATCGGTTCCTACTAAGAACATCCCTAAAGCTTGTTTTCCTAAAACGCGAACATCTTTTCTTTTGATGGGTTGCGTGTACCCTAAATCTGCCATAGATCTTGCTGCCGCTTTCGCAGTTGCAATTTGTCGATCTTTATTAACTACTACGATATCTTTTCCTTTTTTAAGAATTCCTAAGCCATAAGCTTCATAAGCAGAAGTAGAGACACTAGCCATACCTATGGTTAGAAAATATTCTTGCAATACGTTTAATTCTACATCATTTTTGTGGAAAAGATCACTGGCTCTTAATGCCATTTCTTTGGAACCTCCTCCGCCAGGAATCACTCCTACACCAAACTCCACCAATCCTATATAACTTTCTGCGGCAGCAACAACTCTATCGGCGTGTAAGGTCATTTCGCAACCTCCACCTAAGGTCATTCCGTGAGGAGCAACTACCGTTGGAATAGAAGAATAACGCAAACGCATTACCGAATCTTGAAAATATTTGATAGCCATATTCAACTCATCATATTCTTGCTCCACCGCCATCATAAATATCATTCCAATATTTGCACCTACCGAAAAATTTGCACCTTGGTTACCAATCACTAAGCCGTCAAAATCTTTTTCAGCTAAATCAATTGCTTTATTTAAACCAGCCAATACATCGCCACCAATGGTATTCATTTTGCTTTGGAATTCAAGATTTAAAATCCCATCACCCAAATCTTCCACCACACATCCACTGTTTTTAAATACCTCATTCGATTTACGAATGTTATTAAGTATTATAAAGGAATCTTGTCCAGGTACTTTTACATGTTTCTTTTGTGGAATATCATAATAATAAGTAGCACCATCTTTAACGGTATAAAATGAAGTCACTCCAGAAGCTAACATTTCATTAACCCAAGTTGCAGGTTCTTTACCAACAGCTTTAATTAGTTCAATTCCTTTTTCAACTCCAATTGCATCCCAGATTTCATAGGGTCCATTTTCCCAACCAAATCCAGCTTTCATGGCATCATCTATTTTGTATAATTCATCTGAAATTTCAGGAATTCGTTTAGAAACATATCCAAACATTAAAGCAAAGCTCTTGCGATAAAACTCTCCAGCCTTATCTTTTCCTGAAACTAAAATTTTAAAACGATCGATTACATTGTCTACTGTTTTTGTAAGTTCTAGAGTAGGGAAGGAGGCTCTTTTACCTTTTCGGTATTCTAAGGTTTCTAAATCTAAACCTAAAATGACACTTTTACCATTTTCTCCTTTAGTTTTTTTATAAAATCCTTGACCAGATTTACTTCCTA
>CAJXYJ010000109.1 GCA_913063255.1 uncultured Flavobacteriales bacterium
TAATTACTTTAGCCCCAACAAAACGAACAATGAACGTATTTATTACATTTAACAATTATTGGTTTTTCTTTTTTAAAGGAAGAAACGAGATTGTTGTGTAGTTAATTTATCATATTAATTATTTAAAAGTCTCGAATTTATTCGGGACTTTTTTTTTACACTAAATTTAAATATTATGAGTCTAAAAATTGCAATCCAAGGAATAGAAAGTTCTTTTCACGATTTGGCTGTGAAAAAATTATTTCCAAATGAAGAAGTAGAGTTAGTGATGTGTAACTCTTTTGAAAAAGTTACGGAATCTATCAATGATTTTAGTGCAGATTATGGTGTATTAGCTTTAGAGAATACCACTGTAGGATCTATTTTACCAAATTATAACTTAATAGATTCTAATGATTTAGAAATTATAGATGAAGTGTTTTTAAATATACAAATGTATATTATGGCATTAGAATCTGAAACCATTCATGATATAGAAGAATTGCACTCCCACCCAGTAGCATTATTACAGTGTAAAAATTACTTAAGAAAATTTCCTCCTCATGTTAAAATTATAGAGGGAAAAGACACTGCTTCAGAAGCAAAAAAAATTAAAGAAAACAATCTAAGAGGAATTGCTGCTATTGCTGGAAAACAAGTGGCTGAAAAGTATGGATTAAAAATTTTAGAGAGTAGAATTCAGAATAATAAAGAAAACCAAACAAGGTTTGTCTTAATAGGTAAAAAGGTTTCGATTCCATCCCATCAAGTTGATAAGGCAACCCTTAAATTTAAACTAGACCATAGAGTTGGAAGTTTGTCTAATGTATTGCAATTGTTTAGTACATTTGACATTAGTTTAACCAAAATACAGTCGTTACCAATTATAGGTGAACCATGGCAATATTCCTTTTTTGTGGATGTGGTTTTTAAAGATTACGCTCTATTTCAAGAAGTGACTAAAGTGCTTAAAAAAGCAGTATTAGAACTTAAAGTAATTGGAGTTTACAAACAAAATATGGAAAATACACCTAGTCAAATTATTAACAACTTAGTAAATGAAAAATAACAAAAACTTAAAAACTTGGTTAGACCAAATGGAATTAACCCACCCTTTGGTAATTGCAGGTCCTTGTAGTGCTGAAACTGAAGTACAGGTTTTGAAGATAGCGCATCAGTTAAAAAATACAGATGCAACTGTATTAAGAGCAGGAATATGGAAACCAAGAACTCGTCCAGGGAATTTTGAAGGAGTTGGTGAAATTGGACTTTCTTGGCTTAAAAAGGCAAAAGAAGAGACAGGAATGCTAACCGCTACAGAAGTTGCCAATCCAAGGCATGTAGAATTGGCTTTAAAAAATGATGTAGATATTTTATGGATTGGAGCAAGAACTACTGTTTCCCCTTTCATTATTCAGGAAATTGCTGAAGCCTTAAAAGGAACTGATAAAATAGTTTTGGTAAAAAATCCAGTAAATCCAGATTTGGCTTTATGGTTAGGTGCAGTGGAGCGATTATATACTTCAAACGTAAAAAAACTGGGAGTGATTCATCGTGGTTTTTCAACTTATGAAAAGACGAGATATCGGAATAATCCAGAATGGCAAATACCTATAGATTTGCAAAATCGATTTCCAGACTTGCCACTTATATTAGATCCTTCACATATCGCAGGAAATAGGGAAAATATATTCGATTTGTGCCAAACAGGTTTGGACTTAAATTTTAATGGTTTGATGATTGAAACACATCACGATCCAGATAATGCATGGAGTGATGCTGAGCAGCAAATTACACCAGAGGTTTTAAATCAATATACAATCGATCTTAGAATTAGAAAACAAGAAGGGGATGAAATAGAATATAAAAATAAATTAGCCAATCTTAGAACTAGAATTGATGTTATTGATCATAAATTAACCGAAATCTTAGGAAAAAGAATGATCATTGCAGACGATATTGGAAAGCTTAAAAAGAAAAGCAATGTAGCTATACTTCAAAATAAAAGATGGAATGAGATTTTAGGTAAAATGATACTAGAGGGTGAAGACAATAATTTAAGTGAAGAATTTATTTTAAAAATTTATAAAGCAATACACCAAGAATCTATAAATCATCAAAAAAAACTAAATAAATGATAAAACTAAGTTTGTAATATGAATGGCATTGTCTATAAATCTACTGGGAGTTGGTATACAGTAAAAACGGAACAGGGAACTTTTTATGAATGTCGTCTAAAAGGTAAATTTAGAATTAAGGGCATAAAAAGCACAAATCCTGTTGCAGTTGGAGATCGTGTAGTTTTTGAGTTGGATTCAAAAGGAGGGGATGGTATTGGTGTAATTTCACGAATTGAAGAACGTACAAACTACATTATTCGTAAATCGGTAAACCTATCCAAACAAACTCAAATTATAGCTGCCAATATCGATGTTGCTTTTTTATTAGTGACGCTTAATAATCCGCCAACCTTCACCACTTTTATAGATCGCTTTTTAGTTACTGCAGAAGCTTATGGAATTAAAGCAGTATTGCTGTTTAATAAGATAGATACTTATTCTCCAGAGGAACTTGGGGAAATTAAATTTTTAGCAAATTTATACCAATCTATTGGTTATGAGTGCATAGGTATTTCAGCAAAAAATGGAGAAAATATAGATACCGTAAAAACCATGATGAAGGATAAGGTTTGCGTGTTTTCGGGACATAGTGGTGTTGGAAAATCTACTTTAGTAAATACAATAGAGCCTTCTTTAAATTTGAAAACTAAAGAGATATCCGATCAACATTTACAAGGACAACACACTACTACTTTTGCAGAGATGTACGACCTTTCTTTTAATGCAAAAATAATTGATACTCCAGGTATTAAAGGCTTTGGAATGGTAGAAATGGACAAAGAAGAGTTAGGAGATTATTATCCAGAATTCTTCAAGTTGAAAAAATATTGCAAGTTTAATAACTGTATGCATATAGAAGAGCCTAAATGTGCTGTAAAAGATGCTTTAGAAAATGAAGAAGTAGCCTGGTCTCGTTATAAAAGTTATCTTCAGATATTAGAAGGAGAGGATGAGCATTATAGGAAAGATGTTTATACAAAAGAATAAATTGCTTGCTTAAAAAAGCTTATAGATTATGAGGGTAGTTTTACAAAGAGTAAAAGAAGCGTCGGTTACAGTTGAGGATAAAGTGATTTCGAAAATTGGGCATGGATTTTTAATATTATTAGGTATTGAAGCTGAGGATACTCAAGAAGATATAAATTGGCTTTCAGGAAAAATAGCTAGATTAAGAGTTTTTAGTGATGAGAATGATGCTATGAACAATTCTATAATCGATGTAGATGGGGAGGTTATTGTTGTAAGTC
The DNA here is from genome assembly GCA_913063255.1 of uncultured Flavobacteriales bacterium. Lineage (GTDB taxonomy): Bacteria > Bacteroidota > Bacteroidia > Flavobacteriales > Flavobacteriaceae > Marifrigoribacter. The sequence goes on from CAJXYJ010000109.1 coordinate 3,347, forward strand.
AGTTTACCTTACATGCATCCACTAAAAAAGGAAATAGACCTTCCTTTATTAAAGCTGCACGTCCAGATGTTGCAATCCCCTTATACCAATCTTTTGTCCAACAGTTAGAAAATGATCTTCAGAAAAAAATACAAACAGGAGAATTTGGTGCAATGATGGATGTAGCATTGATTAATGATGGTCCGGTTACTATTCTTATAGACTCTAAGAATAAAGACTAAATAGTGTTAAATAATCTGATAATATTCTTATTTTTACCTTCTTTTAAAGATAATTAATGAAAAATATTTTTGCCCTAATTGCATTTTTCTTCTCCTTTATTGTTCAAGCCCAAGAAAAATATTCCCTAGCCGATGTTCCCTTAGAATTGATGAAAAACGCTAATAGTGTTTTATTAGACGAAAAAGTGGAAGTTGATGTTTCTATTCATGGTAAGCTAAAGTATAATTATTTTGCAGCTAAAGCTGTTTTTAACAAGAGAGGGGATAATGATGTAGTAAATGTTGTTTTTTATAATAAAGATAGTAGAATTAAAAATATTGAAGCATTTGTATATGATGCTAATGGTGAAGAGTTAGAGCATTATAGAAAGAAGGATTATCATGATATAAGTGCAACGGATGGTTTTTCTATTTATAATGACGAACGAGTTCTCTATTTAAATTACACACCTACTACCTATCCATATATTATGGTAGTGAATTATGAAAAAGAAAACAATACAACTGCATTTATAACAGATTGGAGTCCTATTGGTTGGTATGCAAGAAGTACTAAAAAAAGCACCTATAAAATTAAATTTGATCCAAATAATAAACCAAGAATTAAAACCGAAAATATTGAAGGATTTGATATTTCAATTACAGAAAAACCGGATGAATATATATACACAGCAAATAATATTAATGCATTTGTTTATGAAGATTTAAGCGTTCCATTTCATGAAAAAGCTCCAAAAGCTTATTTTTCTTTAAATAACTTTACTTTGAAAGGGGTGTCTGGTAATGCAAAAAATTGGAATGAATATGGAAATTGGATGCAAAACAGATTATTAAATAATATATCTGAAATACCAGAGTCTACTATTGTTGAAATTAATAATTTAGTTAGAAATGAAACTACTAATGAGGCAAAAGCTAGAATTGTATATAATTATATGCAGGAGAAAGTAAGGTATATAAGTGTGCAGATAGGAATAGGAGGTTGGAAACCTATGTTGGCATCAGATGTAGATAAACTAAGCTATGGTGATTGTAAAGCATTGACCAATTACACAAAAGCATTGTTAGATGTAGTAGGTGTGCCATCTTATTATACTATTTTATACGCTGGGAATGATAAAAAGGATATTAAAAAAGAGTTTTCTGGGCTGCAAGGTAACCATGCAATTTTGGGGATACCAGACGGAAAAGAAATAACATGGTTAGAATGTACCAGCCAAGATAGTCCATTTGGTTTTATTGGAGATTTTTGTGATGACCGGGATGTGCTTATAGTAACTCCTGAAGGTGGTGAAATTGTACACACTAAAAATTACAATTATGAGGAAAATCTTGAAGAAACCTTTGTTGAGGTTAATATAAATAGAAAAGGAGGGGCAAAAGCCAGCTATAAAAGCATTTCAAGAGGGCTACAATATGGGGATAAGTATAGGTTTGTAAATGAAAAGCAAGAGGATATTAATAAAATTTATAAAAACAAGTGGGATGCCATTAACGGCTATACTATTGATAGTTTAAAACTGACTAATAATAGAGAAGAAATATTATTTATTGAGGATATTAAAATTGATATTCCTGCTTATTGTATTTCTGTTGGAGAGGATATCTTAGTAAATGTAAATCTATTTAATCAAAATAATAATATCCCAACAAGAATTAAAGATAGGAAGTATGAATTAGATATTTCAAGAGGTTTTGAAGATAGAAATACCATAAACATAACAATTCCTCAGGGCTATAAAATTGGGGATTTACCCGAAGATACTTTCATTGAGAATGAATTTGGGACCTATGCTATTAATTACAAACTAATTTCAGAAAATAAATTAGAATACAAACGACACCTCATTATTAAAAAAGGAACGTTCCCTAAAGAAGAATATAAAAGTTACAGATCGTTTAAACGAAAAATATCAAAATTAGACAAAACAAAAATTATAGTTACCAAAAACAGCTAACCATTAAATATCCATCATGAAATTTAAATTACTTTTAATTGCTTTTATAGCATTTCAATTTGCCTATTCACAAGATTTTAAATTTGGAAAAGTTTCTAAAGAAGAAATTTTGCAAAAAGAACACCCATTAGAACCTTCAGCTAATGCTGCTGTATTATATAGAGAACGAAAGTCAATTTTTGAAGTGGATCAATCTTTGGATTATTCTCAAATAACAGAAGTGTATGAAAGAATTAAAATTTATAACAAAGAAGGATACGAATGGGCTACAAATTATGCCAATGTATTTAAAAATGAAACGATTTCTGGATTAAAAGGATATACTTATTATATAGGAGAAGACGGTAAAGTTATAAAGATAAAGTTAGGTAAAGATGGAATCTTTGAGGATAAAATTTCAAAAAACCTTACAAGAAAGAAATTTACAATGCCAGATTTAAAAGAAGGCTGTGTTATAGAATTTAAATACTCTATACAATCTCCCTACTTTAGTGTCGAAAAATTTAGATTACAAGAGGAAATCCCAATAAATAAAATAGAAGTTAACTTTTATGCATTAGAGCAATTGGTTTTTAAATACCGCAAAACGGGATGGATTCCATTTAGAGTTAAAGAAGACCAGTCTCTAAGAACCTTAGGGAAATATGGAACCTATAGTCAGAATAATTATAGTGTTAGTTTAAGTGATGTCCCGGCTGTAAAAGTAGAAGCTCATGTTGGAAATATAGATAATTATATTTCTTCCTTAAAATTTGAATTGGAATATACAAAATTCCAAAATCAAGGAGTAGTTAATTATACAACTACTTGGGATCAAGTAACTAGAAATGTTTATGAAACCCATACCTATGAATACGAATTAAAAAAAGAAAATTATTTTAAAAAAGATATTGATGAATTGATAAGTGGGGTAAGTGGGCAAGAAGAAAAAATGAAGCGAATTTTCAAATTTGTTAAATCTAAAATGAATTGGAATTCTTACAATAACAAATATACCTATGATGGAGTAAAAGAAGCATATGCAGAAGGTGTTGGTAATTCTGCAGAAATTAATTTAATGCTAACCGCAATGTTAAGATATGCGAAATTAAATGCCAATCCAATATTGGTAAGCTCTGTTAAAAATGGTATTCCAGCATTTCCTACTGAAAATGGTTTTAATTATGTGATTTCTGGAGTTGAATTTAATAATACAGTATATCTTCTGGACGCTACAAATAAAAAATCGGAAATAAATATTTTAGATACAAGGATATTAAATTGGCAAGGAAGGATGATTAAAGAAGATGGAAGTTCTAAATGGGTATCTTTAATTCCAACCAAATCTGCAGTAAATAACACCATGATTACTGCTTCTATTTCTAAGGAATTAGAGCTAAAGGGAGAATTAAAAAGTAGGTTGACAGGGCACTATGCACTTGAGGCAAGAGAAGAATATAGTGATATTACAGAGGATGATATTGTAAAAAAAATAGAAAAAGATAAAGGAGAATTAGAAGTTTCTAATGTAAAAATGGATAATATTGAAGTATTAGATAAACCAATAAGTATTTCATATAATTTTGATGCTTTTGATCAAGTAGAAGAAATAGGTGATAAACTATATTTTTCCCCAATATTATTTATAGGTAAAAAAGAAAATCCATTTAAATTAGAGGAAAGAAATTATCCTATAGAATATGAATATCCAACAAAAGTAAGAGCAATTATTAATATAGAAATTCCAGAAGGCTATACAGTAGAAGCTTTACCAGAAAATGCCAACTTCGGAATTAGCAATAATGCAGTAACTTTAAAGTATAATATCTCCACCCAAGGAAAAATAGTTAAATTTATGGTTGAGTTTTCAATAAATGAAACTTATATACCTGTAGAACAATACAAGAATTTAAAAGGCTATTATCAATTATTAATCGAGAAATTAAACGAAAAAGTAGTACTTAAAAAAGCATAAAAAATGAATCTTCAAGATGCACAACTAGCAGTAGACAAATGGATTAAAGAGCATGGTGTTCGTTATTTTAACGAGCTTACTAATATGGCTCAGCTAACAGAGGAAGTAGGAGAAGTGGCACGAATAATTGCTCGTAGATATGGGGAACAAAGTGAGAAGGAAAGTGATAAAAATAAGGATTTAGGTGAAGAATTGGCCGATGTGGTTTTTGTAGTTTTGTGTTTGGCAAATCAAACAGGTATTGATCTTCAAAAGGCATTTGATGATAAAATGACTTTGAAAACAAATAGGGATCATGATAGGCATCAGAATAATGAAAAACTAAAATAATATGTTTCAGAAAATAATTTCAACCCAAGGGTTTTGGAAATCGGTAATCTCCTTAGGAATTGCATTTGCATTGCTATTTGTAATAATCAAATGGGCAATTGAAGGATTTAAATCGACCTATTTTGCATCTTTACAGAATCCAGTTTTCTTTATTTTGGGTTTATTAGTAGGAGGGTTTATTTATGGATTTTTAGTTACTTACGGAAAATTTAGAGGAAAACTAAAAAAGGAAGAAGAAAGAAAGTGAAAGCAATATTATCCTATAAAAATAGACCTAACAATTCCTTTTTAATTACTATTCCAGGTTCTAAAAGTGAATCGAATAGATTATTGATTTTGCAGGCTTTGTATGCAAATCTTACCATAAATAATTTGTCTACTAGCGATGATACACAATGTTTAATCCAAGGTTTAAAAAATAATAATGGAACCGTAGATATTCATCATGCAGGTACAGCCATGCGTTTTCTAAGCGCTTATTTCGCTTCTAAGGAAAGTACGAATATTAACTTAACTGGGAGTGAACGTATGCAGGAAAGACCAATAAAAATATTGGTAGATGCCTTAACAAGTTTAGGAGCAGATATAAATTATTTAAAAAATGAAGGCTATCCTCCCCTAAAAGTAAAAGGGAAGGTATTAGAAAATTCTTATTTAATGATTAATGCGAATGTTAGTAGTCAATACATCACAGCATTAATGCTTATTGCACCTTCCTTAAATAATGGCTTAAAAATAGAATTGGAAGGAGAGATAACTTCCATACCTTATATTGAAATGACCCTGGATTTACTTCAGAAAATAGGAATTACTTGTAGTTTGAGTCATAATTGTATTGCAATAGAACCACAACATGAAATTAAGGATCTTAATATAGATGTAGAATCAGATTGGAGTTCGGCTTCCTATTTTTATAGTATCGTTGCACTTTCTGAAAATATGGAGATTACTTTGAAATACTTCAGGAAAAATAGTTTGCAAGGAGATTCAGAGTTAGCTGAGATTTATAAATTATTAGGAGTTACTACCGAATTTAATAGTTCAGAAAATACGATTACCTTAAAAAGAAATGATAAAAAGATTCCTTCATTTCTTGAGCTTAATTTAAATCAAACGCCAGATATTGCTCAAACTATTATAGTAACTTGTTTAGGATTGGGTATAACTTGTAAATTAACAGGCCTAAAAACATTAAAAATAAAAGAGACCGATAGGCTAGAAGCTTTATATATTGAATTGAGTAAATTAGGTGCAAATTGTAAGATTACTAGCGAGTCTATCGAGTTGTTGCCTTCTTCAGGAATTAAGGCTAATGTGCTTATAGACACCTATCAAGATCATAGAATGGCTATGGCTTTTGCGCCACTTTCCTTAGTTACTACTATAGAAATAAAGGAACCAAATGTGGTGTCAAAATCCTATCCTACTTTTTGGGAAGACCTTCAAAAAATAGGAGTCGAGGTACAAATAAAATAATAAACCTTTATTTACTTGACAACCCCTATGTTGAGATTGTATATTTGCAGCTTTTAATTTTAA
>CAJXYJ010000110.1 GCA_913063255.1 uncultured Flavobacteriales bacterium
TTATAATAAATTGAAGTTTGAAGCACTTCTAAACTAAACTTTGGAAAAACCTCGAAAGAAATTTCGAGGTTTTTTTTATCTATTTTTTATTTTTCAAATAATCTTTTATTACCGTTTTTCTACCAATAGTTTGTGTAATAATATCCTTTTCTAAATTCCATGCTCGTGCAGGAGAATATAACCTTCCGTAGAATATAATCTGAAGATGTAGTTTATTCCATAAATCTTTGGGAAAAAGTCTTTTGGCATCTTTTTCAGTTTGTACTACATTTTTTCCATTTGTAAATCCCCAGCGATACATTAATCTATGAATATGTGTATCTACAGGAAAAGCAGGAATATTAAATGCTTGCGACATTACAACACTGGCTGTTTTATGTCCCACTGCAGGCAAGGATTCTAATGCTTCATAAGTACTTGGAACTTTTCCGTCATATTTATCTATTAATATTTTAGATAAACCATGTATTCCTTTAGATTTCATAGGTGATAACCCTACAGGTCTTATTATTTCTCTTATTTCTTCAACAGTAAGTTTTACCATATCATGGGGATTGTCTGCGATTCCAAATAATATTGGAGTAATTTTATTTACCCCTTTATCCGTACTTTGGGCAGAAAGCAATACTGCTATGAGTAGGGTATACGGGTCTTTATGTTCTAGAGGAATAGGAGTTTCTGGGAATAAATCATTTAAGGTTTGAATTGTAAAGTCTACCTTTTCTTGTTTTGTCATTTTATGTACTTTTACACAAAAATAAAGAATGAAAACATTAAAAGCAGGAGATACGGTTCCAAATTTTGAGGGGAAAGATCAGAATGGAAATACTATATTATTATCAGATTATAAAGGAAAACGATTGATCGTTTTTTTCTACCCTAAAGCAAGTACTCCAGGTTGTACTGTAGAAGCATGTAATTTGAGAGATAATTATAAATTACTTCAAGATGAAGGATATGAGCTTTTAGGGGTTAGTGCAGATAGTCAAAAAAGGCAAACAAATTTTAGAAATAAATATAATTTTCCATTTCCCTTATTAGCGGATGAAAACAAAGAAGTAATAAATGCTTTTGGTGTTTGGGGGCTTAAAAAGTTTATGGGGCGAGAATATGACGGTATTCACCGCAAAACATTTATCATTGACGAAAAAGGATTAGTAGAAAAAGTGATTGATAAAGTGAAAACCAAGCACCATGCAGATCAAATATTAAATCCTTAAGATTTTTTAGGAAACCTCCTTGCTGAATATCCAAATAATCGTTTGCTCTTAATTATTTCTGAAACACCAGGGGGTAACATTTCTTCCCATCCTTCTTCACCACTGGCAATCTTTTTAAGTACATTTCTTGATAAAATATCTAAAATGTCTGGATTAAAATCTTGAATATCTAGCATTTTTCCATTGTATTTAAAGAATTTATATAATTCTTTCATACGTGGATGCACCTTTAAATTTTCACTAGTAAGTAATTCTTCTGTTTTATGATTTTTAAGTGGGTACAAATACACTTTTAAATCTTTAAAGAATAATTTACCAAATGCTTCTAATATTCCACCACTTAAATGTCTATAATATTTTTCATCAAATATTTCAATTAAATTATAGACACCCATAGCTAATGCCATTCTAGACTTGGTGTATTCAGAGAAATATTCAACCAACTTATAATATTCTTGAAAGTTGGTAATCATTACATTCTGTCCTAAAGAACAAAGTAATTCAGCCCTATCTAAAAAATCTCGTTCATTAATTTCACCTTCAGCTCTTAAATTGGCCAAGGTAATTTCAAAAATTACTTTGGTTTTTTTCTTATCGACAGTTTTCTCTTTAAAAAAGAGTTCTTGTGCCTTCTCATACATATCCATATTCACTTTAGTAACTGGTCTAAAGCTCCCTCTAAGGGCTAGAATATTTTTTTTATATAATTCCTGTGCTGGTAATAAGTTGTTTCCATCAGGTCCAAACATAACTGCATTAGTCATTTCGTTTTTAACCAGTTGTAAACTCATTAATCTATTGTCTACATAGGTAAACCTAGAGCCAGAGAAATTAATCATATCAATTTCTATCTGATCTTTTTCAATATTGTCGTATAAAGATTTTACAATTTCTTTTGGGTTATCATGCATGTAAAACCCTCCAAAAATTAGATTAACTCCTAAAATACCTAATGTTTCTTGTTGTGATTGTGCATTGGTTTGTTTGAACCTAATGTGGATTATTATTTCATTATATCCTTCTAGAGGGTCCAATTGAAATTTTACTCCTACCCATCCATGGCCTTTAAACTTCTTTGAAAAGTCTATAGTTGCCACAGTATTGGCATAAGAGAAAAATAATTTTTCTGGATGTTTCTTTCTGCTCAATCTATCTTCCATGAGTTCAATCTCATATGAAAGCATATTTTTTAATCGAGGTTGAGTAACATAACGACCATCCGTTTCAGTTCCGTAAATCGCATCAGAAAAATCTTTATCGTAGGCAGACATTGCCTTAGCGATAGTTCCAGAGGCCCCTCCAGCTCTGAAAAAATTCCGTACTGTTTCTTGACCTGCACCAATTTCTGCAAAAGTTCCGTAGATGTTATCGTTAAGGTTAATTTGTAAAGCTTTTTGCTTAATAGTCAAAACCTTACTTATTTCTTTGTCCCCTTTTAATCTTACTGACATGACAATTTTTTATTTAAAACAAAAGTATAAAAAAAATAAAGTTATTTAATAAAAAAAAGCCATTTCATTTACTAAAATAGCTTTGTTTTTTATTGAAAATGAAATGCGTTACATTCCTTTTAATTCAGAGATTAAAGATTGAATGATTGCTTTGGCATCACCAAATAACATGGAAGTTTTTTGATTAAAGAATAATTCATTTTCAATTCCTGCATAACCAGGCTTCATACTTCTCTTATTAATAATTATCTGTTTTGCATTTTCAACATCTAAGATTGGCATTCCATATATTGGAGAAGCAGGATCATTATGTGCTGCAGGATTTACAACATCATTTGCTCCAACAACTAGAACTACATCGGTATTTGCAAACTCTGGATTCACATCTTCCATTTCAGCTAACTTTTCATACTCCACACTTGTTTCCGCTAGCAAAACATTCATATGCCCAGGCATTCTACCTGCTACTGGGTGTATTGCATATTTAACTTCAATACCTTTTTTTTCTAATAATTGTTCTAATTCATGAATTGCATGTTGTGCTTGTGCTACAGCTAAACCATAACCTGGAACGATAATTACTCTTTGAGAATAATTCATTAAAATTGCAACATCACTTACAGATGCTTTTTTAATGCTACCTTTTATAGTACTTGAACCTTCCTCTGCTGTTAAGTCTGTATCTCCAAATCCACCAAAAATTACATTAACTAAGGACCTGTTCATCGCATTACACATAGCGAATGTTAATATTGTACCTGCAGAGCCTACTAAAATACCGCCGGTTAGCATCACCATATTTCCATATAAAAAACCTCCAAGAGCAGCTGCTAATCCTGTAAAAGAATTTAAGAGTGATATTACAACAGGCATATCAGCACCTCCAATTGGAAGTACAAACAATACTCCATAAGCTAATGCTCCAAAAAACAAAATGTATAAATAAAGTTGGCTGCTAGATCCAGACCAAGCGATGTATGCTGTAAAAAGAATTAAAGCTATAAATATTAAATTGTTTATTAAGTTATATTTTGGAAACCGAAAAGGTTTATTAATAGTTCCATTAAGTTTTGCCCAGGCAATCATACTTCCTGAAAATGAAATACTACCAATTATAATACCCGCTAGAATTGTGATTATAGATAGTGTTTCTCCATTATAATGATGAAATTCTATCAAGCCTATTAAAGCTGCACTTGCACCTCCCATACCATTAAATAAGGAAACCAATTCTGGCATTTTTGTCATTGCTACTTTCTTAGCAATAAGCCAACCAACAACAGTTCCTAAAAGAATTGCAATTCCAATTAGGGAATAGATAAGAGTTGGTATTTCTCCTTTATATAAAAAAATGGTTCCTAATATTGCAATGGCCATACCGCCTGCAGCGATAAGATTACCTCTTCTTGCAGATTCGGGGTTACCTAGCATCTTTAACCCTAAAATATATGTTACAGATGCAATGAGATAAATAATTTCGAGACTAAATTGATATTCCATTATTTTTTCTTTTTAAACATTTCTAACATACGGTCGGTTACAACAAATCCACCGATTACGTTTAATGTACCTAGTAAAACGGCTACAAATCCTAAGGATAATGCCAATATGTTATCTGGTTCTGAACCTAACATTACTAAAATAGCACCTATGACTACAACTCCATGAATGGCGTTTGCTCCAGACATTAATGGGGTGTGTAATACAGCGGGAACGTGACCTATAACTTCTACTCCAACAAATATCATTAGTATAACGATATATATCATTTGAAGGTTATTGCTGATAAAATCTAATAATTCTGTCATAATTATTCAGTTAAATTGTTTTGTCTAATATTACCATCTTTTACGATTAAAGTAGTGTCTGTTATTTCTTCTTCAAGCTCCCATTTAAATTTGTTGTCTTCTGTTAAATGTAAAATAAAATTAAGCATGTTTTTTGCATAGAGGTCACTTGCATTTGTTGAAACACTTTCAGGAGATATGGAAGTTCCAATAATTTTCACTCCATTTTGTATTACAGTTTTATTTAATTTACTTAATTCACAATTCCCTCCTTGAGTTGCAGCTAAATCTATAATTACCGCTCCATTTTTCATTTCAGCTACTTGTTCTTTTGTTATTAAAAGTGGAGATCTGCGCCCTGGAACCATAGCCGTAGTAATAACTAGATCTGCTTTAAATAAAGATTTGTTTACAGCTTCTTGTTGTTTTTTAGCATAATCTTTAGAGGCAACTTTAGCATATCCACCTTCAGATTCTTCTCCTTCATTATCTACTGTAATAAATTTAGCACCTAAAGATTCTGTCTGTTCTTTGGTTTCTAGTCTAATATCTGTAGCTTCTACTACAGCTCCTAATCGTTTTGCAGTTGCTATTGCCTGTAAACCAGCCACACCAACGCCATATACTAAGACCCTAGAAGGAGTAATAGTTCCTGCTGCGGTCATCATTAATGGGAAAATTTTTGTCATTTCATAAGCTCCTCTAATTACAGCTTTATAACCAGCTAAATTATTTTGCGAACTTAAAACATCCATATCTTGTGCTCTAGATATTCTTGGCATTGCATCCATTGAAAAACAAGTAGCTCCTTTAGATGCAATAGTTTTAATTAAGGCTGGATTAGATTTATGAAATAATTGACTCATTAATATATGGTTCTTGTCAATTAATTTTAACTCCTCTTCATCGAATGGGTTAATTTTTATTAAGACATCCGCATTTTTAAAAACGACACCTCTGCTTTCTACAGACGCCCCAATATCTTTATAATCTGAATTTTTATATTTAGAACCTTCTCCGGCATCTTTTACTACCAAAATTTCAAACCCTTTATCTATTAGTTGTTTTGCTATATTGGGAGATATTGAAACACGTTTATCTCCTTTGTGAGTTTCTTTAATAATACCTATTTTCATAGTTTATATTTTAAATCCTCATCAAATTTATAATAATAAAACTATATTTATTCTGACTTATATCATATTTTAAGTTTAAAATACATCAAAAAAAAAAGACATGATGTGTTGAGAATGAGATGATATAAAAAATATAAATATTGTCATTTTTGAGAACATTATTTTTAATAATTACTTTGGAACTTATTTTATTTAGAACATAAAAGTATAATAATTTTTCACTTACTTTGAAAATCATGAAAATCACTTTTTTAGGCACTGGAACATCTCAAGGAATCCCTGTTATTGGGAGTTCACACCCAGTATGTAAAAGTGAAAACCTTAAAGATAAACGATTAAGAGTTTCCGTTTTGCTGTCTTGGGATTCCTATAATTATGTGATTGATTGTGGTCCAGATTTTAGACTACAAATGTTACGAGAAAACTGTTCTAAAGTAAATGGAATTTTATTAACCCATGAGCATAGCGATCACACAGCCGGTATAGACGACATAAGACCCATATATTTTAAACAGGGTAATATGCCTTTTTATGCTCATCGAAGAGTTTTTGAATCCCTTTATAAGAGATATTCTTATATTTTTGAAACAGAAAATAAATATCCTGGTGCACCAACTATTGAAGAAATTGAAATTTCTAAAGACAAATCTTTTATAATAGGAGGGAAGACGGTTGTACCTATAGAAGTTCTTCATAATGAATTGCCTGTTTTAGGGTTTCGAATAGAAGACTTCACCTATTTAACAGATGTAAAAACAATTGCTGAAGAAGAGATTAATAAAATAAAAGGAACAAAGATATTAGTGATAAACGCCTTAAAAGAAGAACCACATCATTCGCATTTAAGTTTATCTGAAGCATTGCTAGTAATCGAAAAAATTAAACCTGAAAAAGCATATTTAACCCATATTAGTCATTTATTAGGATTTCATGAAGAAGTAGAAAAAAGACTTCCAGAAAATGTATTTCTAGCTTATGACACTTTAAAAATCAACTTATAATTATGAAGAGAACCATCTTTATGTATTTATTCTTTTTTGCAATATTGTTTGTAATATTTCAGTATATGAATGAAAAGAAAATATTCGAAAAACAAGAAAATAAAATTGAGTCGCAAAGAGCTAAGATAAAGCAACTGGAAAAAAGTCTGAGAATAACAACAGATTCTACAGAAGCACTATCAAATACCGTTTTAGATTTAAATTATTTCACCCTTCAAGGCAATGAAAATGCAATGTCATATTTTGAAAGCCTTGGTTTTGAATCTGGGGATATTGAAGAACTAGTAGCAGAGTACATTTATGAAGAAAACTTAAAAAGTGGAGATAATCCTATAATTCCATTTGATGGGATTAATGGCGCCATGAAAATTAATAAAATTCGATTTTTAAATCATAAGTGGATCATCGCAGATTTTACAGATGGTAAATATTGGGGCGAAATGGTTATTGAATATTATATCACAGACAAGAAACAAATAGAATTGACATCGACTTCCTCATTATTGTATCCTTCTTATTAAGTAAGTCATTTCGATGCATTTCTTACTTATTCGAAATTCTCAATATCCTATGAATATTGAAGTACCCTGAGTGATTCCAATATTTTTTTTGGAATCGTATAGGAGGGTGATAATGTGGTTTTGTAATTAACTAATAGCATTAAGAATGCCGTAACAACCACTCCTTCAATTCGTAAAAATTTTGTGGAGCTACTCCATGACCAACAGGAAATTCAGAATATTCACAATTAATATTTAAGTTTTGTAAAAATGGTTTGGTTTTTCTAGCCCAATCTACAGGGATTACTTGATCTACACTTCCGTGAGAAGAATAAATATTCAACTTACTAAAATCGTTTTCGGTATAATTTTCTTTAAAAATGGCTTCATTAATATAGCCACTTAATCCAATAATATTCTTAATTTTTTCTGGAAAGCTTAATCCTACAGCCAAACTTAATATCGTTCCTTGACTAAAACCCAATAAGGTGATGTTTTCAGAATCTATATTATATACAGAAATGATTTCATCTATACATTTTAAAACTAAATCTCTAGATATAATAGCCTGTTCATCATCACTCAATTTACCATCGTTTGCATCAAAATGGATGGTATACCAGGCATTTCCATAGGGTTGCATCGCATAAGGAGCTTTCAGTGAAATAATGGTGTAATTATCTGGTAATTCACTAGCAAATGAAAACAAATCGTTTTCATCGCTCCCATAACCGTGAAGCATTATAATTACTGGTGATTTTTCAGAGGTGTTTGCTGGAGCTTTATAATTATGCTCAAGTGAGAGTGTATGTTTGTTCATTTGTTAATCTAAAAATTTAAACCATTTTTGAAAATAGTTTCCTAAAAAAGGGACTCCTGTTTTCTTATTTAAAATTGCCATTAACAAGCAATAAGACCATAAAATTACAAGAAAAGTAAAGACAATTTTTCCCATAAAAAATAGATATTCATTATCTACAAATGAAAGTGGAATTAAAGAAATAAGTATTAAACCAAACATGTTTTTAATATGAAAAGAAACAAATTTATCTTTTTCATCCATATTTAAAATATAAGCTAGAATTAATCCTATAAAAGAAATATAAGCTAAAATTGCTTTATAACTTCCTGTTGTTTTATCTTTCATTATGTGATTTTTTTTAAGAACACTAAAATGATTAAATTAGTATCTCAATTTGCAAATCTAATTATTATGAGATTAATTTCTTTCCTTTTTTTATTTTTCATTTTAACACATCCAATAATAAGTCAAACTTATGAGGGAGATCGAGTATTAACAGTACGATCTAAAGATTCAATAAACGACCTGCCTAGAGCAAAAGGAGCTTTAGGAATTAATATGAAATTAAATGGATATTATGATGTATATGGTGGTTTACAGGATAATGAAACTTTTAATATTGGTCAGATAAATGTTTTTGGTACTGATGATTCTCAAAGTTTTAAGATGGATATGTATCAAACTCAAGTTTTTATACAAGGAGATTATGTTACAAATGGCGGAGAGAATATGAAAGCGATAGTTGAATTTGATTTTTGGGGAGGTAATGGACATATGCGATTGCGTAAAGCCTATGTAGAAACAAATCATTGGCAGATTGGTCAAAACTGGAATAACTTTGGAGACGAGGTTTTATGGCCTAATGTTATGGAGTGGGAGGGGCCACCTTCTGGTGTTTGGATTAGATCTCCACACATAAAGTATTTTAATACATTTAAAAACGAACAATGGATTTATGAAGTTAGTTTAGAAGCGCCTATTATAGACTATATTTCATTAGGAGAATTAGAACCATTAGTTGAAGAAGAATATCAAGTAACACCAGACTTAACAGCAGCATTAAAATACAAAAGAGAATGGGGTCACTTACGTTTTTCTTCGATCCTTAGAAACATACGCTATAAATTAGATGGTGAAACTGGTGATTTTATTGGTTACGGATTTACATTAAGTGGAATATACAAAACAGAAAGAAAAAACAATATTCAATTTCAATTAATTGGAGGAGAAGGAATTAATGCATATTTAACTAGTGTTTCGGGTTTGGGCTATGATGGTTTCCCAACTATAGATAACAGTTTTGAAGCAACTCCTTCTTATGGAGGTTGGATTTCATACGAATACTATTTTAATCCTAAATTTCATTCAAATTTAGTTTTTGGATATAC
>CAJXYJ010000111.1 GCA_913063255.1 uncultured Flavobacteriales bacterium
AAAATAACAAAACAAAAAAAGCAGACGACCTTTATGCTAGATTAGCATATACAGAAGCTGCAGAAGCCTATCAAAAATTACTTAAAAAAGGAGATGGCGATAGATATGTTTTCGAACAATTAGGAAATTGTTATTACTTTATTAACGATACTAAAAAATCGGAAACTTATTACAAGAGGGTAGTTAAAGGGAAAAATCCAAAATCGGAAACGGTTTATAATTATGCGCAATCCCTTAAAGCTAATGGTAAATATGGAGATTACAATACTTGGATGAAAACCTTTGCCAAAATGGAACCTTCAGATTCTCGTGCTATTGAATTTATGAAAAATCCAGATTACATCCCTGCGATGATGGATAAAAAACAAAAATTCACATTAACCAACCTAAAAAATCTTAATACTGAATATTCAGAGTTTGGAGGAATTACAGTTGGTAACGAGCTTTACTTTACTTCTGCTAGAAATACAAAACGTAAAAAATATGGCTGGGATGAGCAACCGTTCCTAGATATTTATAGAGCGTCTCTAGTTGGAGGAACTGCTAAAGATGCAGCCCTTGTTGGTGGAGATGTTAGTTCTAGATACCATGAAGGTAATGCAGCTATTACAGCAGATGGAAAACGCATGTACTTTGACAGTAACGATTACTTAAAAGGTAAGTATGAAAAAAGTGAAGACGGAATCAATCAGATCAACCTTTACTATGCCGAATTAATCGATGGTCAATGGAAAGGGGTAGAATCTGCTCCTTTTAATAGTAGTGAGTATTCTACAGGACATCCTGCTTTAAGCTCAGATGGCAATACACTATACTTTGTAAGTGATATGCCTGGAGGAAAAGGAATGTCTGATATTTACTCGGTGGCTATAAATAAAGATGGAACTCTTGGAACACCAAAAGCATTAGGAAATGGTATTAACACCGAAGGAAAAGAAGTTTTTCCTTATGTAGATAGTAACGGAACCCTATACTTCTCAAGTGATGGGCATCTTGGTCTTGGAGGTTTGGATGTATTTTATGCAGATGCTAATGGTAGTGACTTTTCTAAAGTAAGATCTATGGGAGCTGGCTTAAACAGTTCCAGCGATGATTTTGCTTTTATAATTGATGCAACCAAACAAGAAGGATATGTTTCCTCTAACCGAAAAGGTGGTGCAGGTAGTGATGATATTTACAGCGTTAAACAATTAGCGCCTTTATGTGATGTAGACCTTACCGTACAAGTGCTAAATGAACTTACCAACAAACCACTCTCTGGAGCTCGGGTAGATGTTATCGACGCACAAGACAATGTGCTTTCTAGCAAAACTACAGATAGTAATGGTAATGTTTCCTTTACAATAGAGTGTGAAAAAGAGCATCAAGTTTTAGCTTTCAATAAAAACTTTGATAGCAATGGTATCACCCTTATAACTAAAAAGGAAGAAAAGCTTAATGCCAGTATAAAACTAAGTCCAATTGAAGCTATTGTTGTCGAAGACAAAGTAGTATTAGAACCAATACTTTTTGACTTTGATAAGCACAATATCAAATCACAAGCGGCTTTTGAACTAGATAACTTAGTGACACTAATGAAAAAATATCCAACCATGATCATTAAAGTAGAAAGTCATACGGATAATGTAGGATCTAAAGAATATGATATGGACCTATCTAATAGAAGAGCACAAGCTACAGTTCAATATGTAATCTCTAAAGGGATTGATAAAAGTAGAATTAGTGGAAAAGGCTTTGGAAAAAGCAACCCTATTGAAAAATGTGGCGGAAATTGTACAAATGAACAATCTGCTAAAAACAGAAGATCGGACTTTATTATCGTAGAAAAATAAAAAAATACCCTTTCTAATTACCAACTATAACCCCCCCTGTTATTATTTAACAGGGGGGTTTTATTATATTATATAATCCAATTTCCATCTTACAGAGATTTCTACATAAGTTAATTAGATACATTTAAGCTTAATCCAACACTAAAAAATAATCTAACCTTATTAATGTCATTTACCCATGACACGTCAAAGTTTACGGGTCCTAAATAAGAATTATAGGATGCTGTTGCTCCTAAAGAAAATAAACCACTAGTCTCTATTTGTTCTGCCCAATTTCCATGGGGTGAAAAAGCATCTTTAATATATTCTTCAAAATCACCAAAGCCAACAGAAGCAAAATTAAAATGAGGGGTTACAAATATTTTATTAATTGGATTAAACTGAAATCCAAGATTAAGCTTCATAAACTGATTAACATTTAATTCATCTTCATGCAAACCAGGAAAAGCATAACTACTTTCTCTAGGGGTTAATAAATTTCCCCCTAAAAAGAATTTTGATGCATATCCATATTCTTCAAATGAAATATCCTCAGATGTTAAGTTATCTTCAAAAATAAATCCAGTGGTAGCACCAATAATACCAACTATTTTCTCTTTTAACTTTATCCTTTTTTCAAACTCCAAACTTAATTTCGTAAAATTGTTAGTGTTTCCACTAATTATAGTTTGGGCTTCATCTGCATATTCTAAATCTAAATCACTATATAAGGATCTACTAATGTTTGTATGAAAAAAATGACCATTATTTGCATATAACGCAGTGTTTAAGTTATTAAATGTATAATGAAATCCAATCTCAATATTGTTAAAATGATATTTTTCAAGTAATAAAACATTTTCATTTACATCAGGATCTACTTTTGGTTTAATATACGTGTTTTCAAAATTAAGTCCTAATCCCACATAACTTGTTAGAGAATTTAAGTTTTTATTAATTTCATTATCAAATCGTATGTATCGATAATTCATTTCGTCAGCAAAATTTCCATCCAAAAATATTTTTTGTTCTAAAAATTCTCCTAGCAATTCAGAACGCCACCACCAAGTTTTTTTAAGCCCTAAATGTTTTTGGTATTGTACCCTTAATCTAGGTTGGACAGCAATGTCTGCTGTTGCTAAAAGCCTTGAAGAATTTCCTAGTACATTTCTACCCGTATAATTTAAAATTAAACCTATACTCCTATAAGTGTCATAGTGCAGAGAAGCTTTTACCTGATGGTTGGATTTTTCAAACCCTGTTAGCTCTAATCCAAGTTTTTCATCATTCTTTATTGCTTTTGTAGTAATTTGATTAAAAAGGGTAGTTCCCATCGCTCTATTTACTCCATCAATTAAATCTTGAATTTCGTAGCTTTTTTGTGGTAAAATATTTGTTCTAGAAGTAACAAGCTCTATGTTTTCTTTACTAATTCCTTTATAAACTATAGTGTCTAAGACAAATTCTTTATCTATTGAAGGTTGAAAATGTTCCCTTTGCTTGTATTTTTCAAGTTCTTTAGCTAAAGTTACAAGGGCATCCATTTGTTGTGCCGTTCCTATTTTACCTTCTTCATAAATTTCGTTACTATTCGCAAAATCTCCTGTAGAATAAGTTAGATGAGGGAGGTGATCTATTAAAATATCACATAGTTCTCTACTTGCTGGGTTTTTAATATTACTAGTTAACATAGCAGTTTGAAACAGAATCGTTGTAATACCCTCTAATTCTTCTTTTGGTTTCATTCCACCACCTACATCACTACCTATAATGATATCTGCACCCATTTTTTTCGCTACATCTGCTGGAAAATTATTTAAAACTCCTCCATCTACTAATAATACATCCTTATAAGGTACAGGCCTAAAAATACTAGGAATAGACATACTAGCTCTCATAGCCACATTTATACTTCCTCCACTTAAAAGCACTTCTTTACCATTAACAATATCTGTTGTCATTGCTCTATATGGAATAGGAAGACTATCGAAATCATGAATGTTATAAACAGGATAGGTATAAAGTGATAAAAATTCTCTAAGGTATTGATCATTTAATAAAGAAGATGTCGTTTTTGGTTTTCCTTCAATAATATCTAGATCAATTAAATACTTGCCAAATTCACTTTTTTCCTCGATACTTACGTCTTTAAGTGAGGTTTTTCCACCTAAGAGTTCATCCCATTTTGCTTTTTTAGTTATGGCTGCAATACTATCTCCAGAATAACCAATAGCATAAAACCCTCCTACAACACTACCCATACTAGTCCCAATAATAAGATCTGGAACAATACCTAATGAATCTAATGTTTGCAATAGTGGAATATGAGCAACCCCTTTTGCACCACCCCCGCTTAAAACCAAAGCTACTTTAGGTTTTTTGTTTTGTGCATCTAAGGATTGAAAAGCAATAATAAATAGGAATGCAATAAAAAAAGGTAACTTTTTATTCATAATAAAAATTAAAATTCTAATTTAATAATTAATTATTAATGTTTCAAAATAAAAAGGTTCTTCTTAGATAACGAACTGTTTATTTCAAGTTTTTAAGCATAATTCTTGTCATTTCCTCTAAAGAGATGTTGTTTTTCCAAGCCCAATCTTTTTGAGCCACTTCATCATTTATACTTTGTGGCCAAGAATCTGCAATATCTTGTCTAAAATCGGATTCGTAAGAAATTTTAAAATCTGGAATATGCTTTTTTATACTTTCAGTAATCTCGTTAGGATTAAAACTTAAACCAGCAAGGTTATAAGAACTTCTAACCGTTATATTTTCTTTGGGAGCTTCCATAACACTTAGAGTTGCTCTAATGGCATCGTCTATAAACATCATTGGCAATGTTGTTTCTTCAGATAAAAAGCATTGATATTCTCCATGCTTTAAGGCTTTATGATAAATATCTACCGCGTAATCTGTAGTTCCTCCTCCTGGCAATGTTTTATAACTTATTAAGCCTGGATAACGAATACTTCTTACATCTACCCCATATTTATTAAAATAATACTCACACCAGCGTTCTCCAGCTTGTTTGCTTATCCCATAAACAGTAGAGGGCTCCATAACTGTTTGTTGTGGAGTATTCGTTTTTGGAGTAGTTGGTCCAAATACTGCAATACTCGAAGGCCAAAATACTTTTTTAATCTTATTGTCTTTAGCAAGATTAAGTACATTAAATAAAGAATTCATATTAAGGTTCCATGCTCGCATCGGAAATTTTTCAGCAGTAGCAGAAAGCATTGCTGCCAATAAATATACATCGGTAATTTCGTGCCTGATAATAATGTCCTCTAAAGCTTTATAATCCATTGCATCCAAAATCTCGAAAGGTCCTCCTTCTAAAAGCGCACTATCCCCTTCTCTAATATCTGTTGCAATAACTTTATGAGATCCAAATTGTTCCCTTAAACTTGCCGTAAGTTCGGTTCCAATCTGCCCAGATGCACCGATTATAAGTATCCTTTTTTTCATAGATATTCCACCTTAATAGGTTAATTTAGTTAAAATTCACTTCTTTAAATCGAAGGCCAAAGATACGTATATTCTCCTCCTTTATCTTTCAGAAAAAATTAACTTTCAGATGAAAATAGAACCCTTATATTTGCTATTTACAGTTTACTCAACTATGAAGTTTATACCTATTTCTATTCTTTCCATTCTTCTTTTAAGTTTTACCTTTATTTCTTGTGGAAATTCTACTGAAGAAAATACAAGTCCAATACTAACTAAACAAACTCCAAAAGGATTGTATGGCGACACAAGTTTTAAGTTTCCAGATCTATCAGATGAAGCAAAATTAAAAGTTTCACACTGGGGAGCTTATGAGGATTTTGATACAGAAGTAAAATCTATTAATGGCAATTCGATTGAAGAATTACAAATTAGAACCAGTCAGTTAGTTTTTCATATTGATTCATTGACCAAAAAAATTCCTGATACCTTAAATACTCGCGCTATTTTTTCTAGAATGGCAGTCGTAAAAACAAGAGCAAAATTATTAGAACAAGAAGTTAATAAATCACGTATTGATTCTATAAGTGTTCAAAAGTGTTTTGATAAAATGAACACCTCAGTTAAAAATTTTATAGTTCAGATCAATGAAAAATTTCAGAAAGATGCTATCGATTTGCAACGTGTTACTAATGAAAAACAAGAGTTAGAAAAACAACAACAGTTTTTAGATTCTGTATATCAAATTGAACTTCAGGACAAAAATAATAAACCTTAAAATTATTTTTCTGTATTAATATCGATAATGGTATTGGGTAATTTTCTCTTTAATGAATCCATATAAATAGTCTTCTTAACCACTACAGCATCCGTAACCACAAATGGTTTAGGCATCATATTCTCCGCCCTAAGATCCATTGAAAAATATGGGTTTTCTAATAAATCGTAAGAGTATTCCAATATCGTAAAGTTAACTAGCGTACCTTTTAAAACGCTATAGTTTATCTGTAAAGAATCTTTATCTGACACATAATATCGAAGCAGTTCTTTGCTTTTTATCTTAATAGACTCCTTACTAGACATCTCATTTAAAGGCATAGTTTGTCCGTTAAATTCTAAGGAATTAAAAACAATGCCATCATTAACATACATACTTATTTGATTTACATTTCTATTCGGAAATATGGTAAACGAAACCTTTCTATTTTCATTAATAATAGTATCTTTTTCTAGTAATACTTCAAATAAAGGAATTTCTTTTTTGGGTGTATTCATTGCAAAAGTATAGCCGTTACAATATTTACTTCCTGAAGAATGTTCAATATAATTTGAGGCATCTTCAGGAATTTTTCCTAAATATTTCTTGGTCCAATCGTCTAATACTTTATCATAGGTTGCCCAATAAGAATTGCCAAAGTCAGCATCTTGATAAAAAACTAAACTATTCGGTTTTTGTCTTTCAGAAGAAAAATCACTTGTAAAATGTGCGCTTATAAAAAACCCCATTGCCAAAAGGAAAAAAATTATAGACAAGGTTTTTTTCATTTTGTAAAATCCTATTATTGGTAATAACAATCCAAATAGTAATGCTGTAAAAATTGTGCTTGCAACTAACATTTTTAATCCTAAGCCTACAGGAAAAAATTGAATATGTGGTGCAAAAAGAAAAATTGCAAAAACACTTAATAGAGTCATTAAAATTAAATTGGGAAATTCTTGACGAATTAAAATCCATAAAGAGAATAGACCAAAAAATAAGGGTAGTATAAAAAATGCAGCTCCTTTTAAATAAATAGCAACTAATAAATTTATTATAATCCAAATGGTAAGCGGTGCTATTAAAAGACTAGCAACATTTAGATTTTTAGAAAACCTATGGTAAATATATAAAAGGAGTCCTAGTGACAATAAAACGAAAAATGCGATATAGGTATGGCCATTGTACGTAAATCCGTGTTGAATTTCATGATATTCAGGATATATTACAAGTATTAATTTCCAACCATAAAAGCCTATAAGACCGCAACAGATAAGAGACATTAAAAATGGAATAAAACTCTTTGCGATGGACATTCCTGAAAGTTTTCCTTTTTTTATGCCAAAAAGTAGAAGAGCTATAAAAAGTACAATCGCTATAATCACCATTGGTATTGCCCAAGAAAAAGGAAAGCTTATCATTTTAAAAATTGGAAAATTTATATAGACATAATCCTCTTTAGATTTTAGTGTTGATAAATCGATTTCAGCAAAATGATGGATTAATGGAAGTAAATATTCTCCCTGATGCTGAAGTGTTTTTCTATCTAGATTTTCAAAAGTATCATTAGCAGTATGGTAATCATAATGATCATCAATAAAAGCAAAGAAGAAACCGTCAATATCCCCATCTTCTCTAAATACAGTTGAATCTGTGTCATTTGGAAGCATCTTATAAATACTATACATTAATGAGGACGCAGTAGGATATTTTACTTTTGCATCGATAAATGCCTGGATCAAATTTTTATTTCCTCCATTGGTTTCTACAATCATATTACTTGGCCCGCCACTACCTCTAGCTTCAAAATTTAAGGTAAGCCCAACATTTTTTGCCCAAGGGTGTCTATTTACAAATAATCTAGCTCCATCAAGACCGACTTCTTCTGCATCGGTAAATAAAATTATAATATCATTTTTTGGAGTTTTACCACTTGCCAAATATGCCCTTATGCTTTCCAATATTGTAACCACACCACTACCCGCATCACTTGCCCCAAACGATGGCGTTAAAGCACTATCGTAATGTGAAAGCAATAACAATGCTTTTCCGTTTTGGGACCCTTTTATTTTTGCAATTATATTTTTTGATTTATCAAGACTTTTCCATTTTGTATTTAACACAAAACCTTCTTGAACTTCGGTTTCTAATCCTAAGTTTTGTAATTGATTCAAAAGATACTCTCGAACTCTTGCATGTTCCTTTGTGCCTATATAATGTGGTGCTTTAGAAATTTCCTTTAAAGGAATTAATGCCCTTTCGGTAGAAAATTCAGTTTTCGAAATTGTTGCAGGTGCTCCGCTATGAGGCATCAAACTGTAAAAACTAATATAAATTAATCCAATAATTAAGAATAAAGAAATAAGGGCTTGAAAACGTTTCATACATTAATTTTAAAAAATTAAAAATACTATTTAAAATTAAATAGATCGTATTGTTAATAAAAATGAAAGATAATTATCTTTTTTTTGACTACTTTAGAAGAAGTTAAATACTTAGTATTATGGGAATTAAAAGTTTTATAGGAAAAAGGGCAAAGCCCGAGAAAAGTACTTCGGAACATATCATAGTTTCCGATTATATGACGACAAACCTTATTGTTTTTAGACCAGATCAATCTGTCCTAGAAGTGATAAATACTTTAATTAAACATAAAATTTCTGGGGGCCCTGTTGTAAATGAAAACTATGAATTGGTAGGGGTTATTTCTGAAGGGGATTGTATTAAACAAATAAGCGAAAGTCGATATTATAATCAACCCATGGGAAATGTCAATGTAGAAAAACACATGATAAAAGATGTGGAAACTATTGATGGCAATATGAATGTATTTGATGCTGCTGAAAAATTTCTGAAATCTAAAAGACGGAGGTTTCCTATTGTTGAAGATGGAAAATTAGTAGGGCAAATTAGTCAAAAAGACATTTTAAAAGCTGCAATACAATTAAAAGGCCATAGTTGGCAACCTAAAAGTTAATAAAAAGCGAGGATGCATAACACCCTCGCTTTTATCTATCTTTTTAGGGTAAAGTGCCCTTTAAATTCTTTTTGTAAACCGTTTTCTTTATACTCGATTCTAAACCAATAA
>CAJXYJ010000112.1 GCA_913063255.1 uncultured Flavobacteriales bacterium
GGGTTAAAGATAGTTATGTTTTTTTCGGAATATACTTTTACGAATAAAAAAAAATTGTAGATTTGCGTTATACCATTGAATAAATAAAAGTAATCTTCATTTATATATTATGATTTTAAATATAGTTATTGGCACCTTAATTTGCGTAGGTATAGCCGTTTTATTAGAAAAGTATGTTCCCCTAAAATTAAACCCTGTTATTTCTATTGTTTTATGGGTAGCTATCCTCGGTTTAGGTTATAGCTTATATAAATCTATTAATGGACCAGTAGAGTTTAATAAGGTTAAAGAAGCTCGATACGCTAAAGTTATTGAGAACTTAAAAGATATTAGATCAGCAGAGTTAGCATATCAAGAAATTACAGGAAATTTTTCTGGAAATTTTGATAGTTTAGTTCGTTTTATAGATACTGCCCAATATGCAATTATTGAAAGGCGAGATACAAGTTATGCTGATGTAGAGAAAAACGAAGCATATGGCCTTGGAAATGATGGTGGATATTATATAGAAGATATTATTATTGACACTTTAGGCTTTTCATCTGTAAAAGACTCTCTTTTTGGTAAAACAGATCGTTACAAAACGATGATGAATGTTCCTATAGAAGTTGCTGATGGAGCTAAATTTGAACTTAAAGCAGGGAAATATGAAAAAAATGGTGATTATTTCTCGGTTTTTGAAGCAAAAGTAGCTAAAAGGGTAATCCTTATTGACCAGGATAAAGATTTATTATACCAAGAAGAACAATTGGTTTCTGTAGATGGAATTAATGGACCATCTGTTAAGGTTGGTGCTATGAATGATATTGACACTAGTGGAAACTGGCCAAAAGGTTATGACATACCTAAAGAAAACTAACATACCAAACGATTCAAAATCAAATAATAGATTGTCCGTTCAATTTTCATTGTCCGGACTTTCTTTTTTAATAATAAACCAAAGTACAGAAAAAGAAGTTTTTTACATAAAAAAAAACTTCAGTCAACCTCGATCTCCCGAGGAGTTGTTAATTGATCTTACTTCTATTATTTCAGAATATCCTGAGCTACAAGATAGATTTAGTGAAGTAAGTGTAACATATGCTACAACACTTTATGCATTAGTCCCTACTCCACTATTTGATGAAAAATTGACAAGTGAGTATCTTAAGCTAAATTCAAAAATATTAGCTACAGATTATGTTGCTTTTGATCATTTAGAAAATCAAGATATTACTATTGTTTACATCCCTTTTATTAATATTAATAATTATTTGTTTGAACGGTATGGGGATTTTAAATATCATCATGCATCAACATTATTGCTAAAACATATTTTAAATGCAGAAAAGCATTCAATAATTCCAAAATTATATATTAATTTAGGAAAAGATATATTCGATATTCTTATTATAAATAAGGGAGAACTAATACTTTGTAATTCTTATGAATTCAAAACCCCAGAAGATTTTATATATTATATATTATTTTGCTTAGAACAACTAAAATTAAATCCAGAAACTATTGCCTGTGTCTTATCTGGAGAAATTGTAGAAAAGGATGCTAATTACAATATACTCTTTACATATATACGCCATGTATCCTTTTTCAATGCTACAGAATTACCTATATTAGATTATGAAAATAATACAACACACCGTAACCTAGCTCTTAAACTTGCACAATAATGCGTATTATCTCAGGAAAATATAAAGGCAAACGCCTTGCAGCTCCAAATAAATTACCGGTAAGACCTACCACTGATTTTGCAAAAGAAGCACTTTTTAATATTTTAAATAATAAAGTCATTTTTTCTAAAGTATCCTTGTTAGATCTTTTTTCGGGAACAGGAAATATAAGTTTTGAATTTGGTTCAAGAGGTACAGAAACAATCGTTTCAGTAGATCAACATTATGGTTGTGTAAAATATATAAACAAAATTGCTGAAGAGCTTTCTTTTCCTATACAAACAGTTAAAGCTGATGTATTAAAATACCTCAATTCAGCTAGATTAAAATTCGATGTGATTTTTGCAGACCCTCCTTATGATATAGGGGATCAGTCTTTTGAAGAAATTGTAAAAAAAGTATTCCATAATGAATGGTTAAATGAAGAAGGTTTCTTAATTATAGAACATTCTAAGCATACCGATTTATCTAATTCAGAATATTTTATAGAAGCCAGAAGGTATGGTGGTTCTGTATTTAGTTTTTTTGAAAAAAATAATTTATGAAGTCAAAATACCCTATCATAGTAAATTTAAATTTTGCTGTTTTAGAAATTTATGAAGATCTTATAATATCTTCAGTTAATGAAGGTATCGTATTTGATAGTCCAGAATTAGCACAATTTCATTCCGTTTTTGACACTTATTTTAAAGGCAAAAGTTTTGGGTTTATTTCAAATAGAAAAAATGATTATACCGTAACCCCAACAGCATTTATTAATGTTTCCAATAATAGTGGTTTAACAGGAGTTGCAATATTATGTCATACAGAAGCATCCTACGACAATTCGTTATTTGTTAAGAAGTTTTACTCAAGACCATATAAATCATTTTTTACTTTAGAAGAATGTAAAGAATGGTTAAAAACATTAAAATAAAAAAAAGCAGACCTATAAGCCGGATCCTGTATCTCGAAAGACTCTCATCATTTATCTAAACTTTTTGTTACCAAAAAGCTTTATCTGCCTACCCTCCTGTATTGGGCGGAAACCCTCAAGCACAGGTTTACATGGCATTGCACCGCATAGAGTTTACATGATTTCACTACAGCATTACCTGTACATCCTTTCTGTTGCACTATTCCTCCCTCGCCAATGGCGGGTGACGGTCGTTAACCGCTATGCTTTCCTATGGTGTCCGGACTTTCCTCCCCGATATGAGCAAGCTCTTTCGGGACGATGAGACGGTCTGCTGAGCAAAAGTAAATTAAATATTTTCAATAATAAAGAAGATTCTATTGTTAATAAATAGCACAAAAATTGAAAGGCTAATATTTATTTAAATGAAGACTATTTTTATCTTTGTTTTCATTCAATTCTATGGAACATTTTATAGTATCAGCCAGAAAATATAGACCTGTACATTTTAACGAAGTGGTAGGGCAACAGGCTATTACCAATACATTAGAAAAGGCTATTGAAAATGACCATTTAGCACAAGCTTTATTATTTACAGGGCCTCGTGGAGTAGGAAAAACTACATGTGCTCGAATTTTAGCCAAGCAAATTAATCAAGATGGTACCGAAAAACCAGACGAAGATTTTGCATTCAATATTTTCGAGTTAGATGCCGCTTCAAATAACTCTGTAGATGATATTCGAAATTTAATAGATCAAGTTCGAATACCCCCACAAGTAGGGAACTATAAAGTATATATTATTGATGAGGTACATATGCTGTCTTCCGCCGCCTTTAATGCATTTTTAAAGACCTTAGAAGAACCACCTACACATGCTATCTTTATTTTAGCTACTACAGAGAAGCATAAAATAATCCCAACCATACTTTCTCGTTGTCAAATTTTCGACTTTAGAAGAATTACAGTAAAAGATATTAAGGGTCATTTAGAAAACGTAGCAAAAGCGGAAGGAATTAATGCAGAGGACGATGCTTTACATGTAATCGCACAAAAAGCGGATGGTGCACTTCGGGATGCCCTATCCATTTTTGATAGAGTGGTAAGTTTTTCTGGGAAAAACATGACTCGCGAATCGGTTACTGAAAACCTGAATGTATTAGATTATACTTACTTTTTTCAGGTTACGGACTTACTTTTAGAAAATAATATTCCAAGTACATTAGTACTTTACAATGATATTTTAGCCAAAGGATTCGATGGTCATCATTTTGTAATGGGATTGGCTTCACATTTTAGAGATTTATTGGTTTGCAAAAATCAAGAAACCATAGAACTACTTGAAGTTGGTGAGCAAGTCAAGACTATGTATTTAAACCAATCTAAAAACACTTCCGCTTCTTTTTTAATTGAAGGAATTGAAATAGCAAATACTTGTGATTTAAAATACAAAACAAGTCGAAACCAAAGGTTATTAGTAGAATTATGCTTGATGCAACTTGCCTCCATTACTTTTAATCCTGAGGCATCGGGCGAAAAAAAAAAACCTAATTTAAACAGAAAAGACAATACACACTCCTTTGTAATTCCTCCCTCCTATT
This sequence comes from uncultured Flavobacteriales bacterium, assembly GCA_913063255.1. Classification (GTDB taxonomy): domain Bacteria; phylum Bacteroidota; class Bacteroidia; order Flavobacteriales; family Flavobacteriaceae; genus Marifrigoribacter. The sequence goes on from CAJXYJ010000112.1 coordinate 4,163, forward strand.
TTTCTGATGAAAATGGCGAAGTCAAAGAGTTAGTTGAAGTAAAAGCTGCTGCTTCCGAGCCTAAGAAAGAATATCAAGAAACTAATAAGGAAGTTATTTCAACGAATTCGTCTCAAGAATCTTCAAAAAAAATAACAGAAGAACTCCCAAAAATAGTAGCAGAACGAAATGCTAAAAGAGTTTCTGCTCTTTCCTTAAAAAGCATTCAGAAAAAACAAGAATTAAAAGAAGAAATAGCAGCTAACAAACCTCAAGCAAAAAACCTTCCCACTGAAACGTTTTCAGAAGAAGAAATGATAGAAGCCTGGAATAAATATGCTAAAAAAGTAGAGAAACAAGGGAAATACAATTTGTTATCCCATTTAACTATGGGAATTCCAAAACTTAAAGACCAAACTATTTTATTAGAATTTCCAAACAATACGATTAAAGTGGAAGTAGAGCGTGCAAAATACGACCTGCTTTCTTTTTTAAAAGAATCCCTTCAAAATTTTGAGATCGACTTGGAGATTGTTGTGAATGAAACTGTAAACAAAAAATACGCCTATACTCCTATTGAAAAATATGAAAAACTAAAGGAGAAAAATCCAATGATTGATTTACTAAGAAAAGAATTTGATTTGGATTTATAATTAAAAGACTATGCTAGGATTAAAGTTAACAACAGACCCTCGCTGGGTAAATATCGCAGAAAAAAATATTGAAGAAATCCTTACTGACCATGCTTTTTGCGAAATAAAAGCAGCTTCAACTGCTATTTCACTGATGGTCTCCTTTCCTGAATATTCAGAACTTGTAAAGGAAATGCCGAAATTGGCTAAAGAAGAAATGTGTCATTTTGAATTAGTTCATGATATTATTATTTCTAGAGGTTGGATATTAGGGAGAGACCGCAAAGATCATTATGTTGTAAAACTCCTTACTTTTTTCCCAAAAGGAGGTAGCCGTACAACACAGTTAGTCCATCGTCTTTTATATGCTGCCTTAATTGAAGCTCGTAGCTGTGAACGATTTAAATTATTAGCAAATAACCTAAAGGATAAAGAATTGTCAGATTTTTTCAGAAGTTTGATGGCTAGTGAGGCAGGACATTACATGTTATTTCTAAATTTTGCTAGAAAATACGGTGACCGTAATGAAGTAGATCAAAAATGGCAAGAATTACTCGTTTTTGAAGCTGAGATTATGAAGGATTTAGGAACAAATGAAACTATTCATGGTTAATTCGATTTGTTTGCCAATTGTTCATTATACAAACTACGTATTATCCCATCGGATAGTCCTATTTTTGGTACATAAATAGATGTTGCGCCACTCCATTTCATAGCCGAAGTATAAAATTTTAATGCGGGAATAATTACATCTGCACGATCTGGATTCATATCTAAATTGATAATACGCTCTTCATAAGTAAGATTACTTAAATATTCATAATGATTTTTTAAATAGGAATAACTAAGTGGAATCCCTGTTTTTGTGCCACTAAACTTATAGGTACTATTAATATTACCTCCAGTTCCTAATAACGTAATATGTTGATATTCTTTTGTGTTAGTTTGAATCCATTCTTTTACCTGATTCCAAGTTGTTTCCTCTACTAAATTATTAATTAAACGAACTGTACCTAATTTAAAAGATCGAGATGCAACTGTACGCTTATTAGCATAGATTGTAAGTTCAGTACTTCCTCCACCCACATCAACATATAGAAAGACTTTATCATGTTTTAAATACTCTTTAATATTAGTTGTAGCAATAATGGCAGCTTCATCATTTCCATTAATAATATCTATATTGATTCCTGTCTTTTTATATAATTTTCCTGTGATTTTTTTTCCATTAGTGGCTTCTCGCATTGCAGATGTAGCACAAGCGCGATATCGCTTTACTTTATGAATATTCATAATTAAATCAAATGCTTTTAAAGCATCTTTCATTCTTTTATAATTTTCCTTGGATATTTTTCCTTTTACAAAAACATCCGCTCCCAAACGAATAGGGACTCTTATTAAGGATGTTTTCTTAAATCGAGGTTCTTTTCCTTCTTGATGGATTATTGTAGTGATTAATAGTCTTATAGCATTAGAACCAATATCTATTGCTCCGTATCTTTCTATCAGCAACATTCTAATTAATCTTTTGGTTTTAAATCTCTTGGAAAAATAACATTTACTGTTGTTCCGTAATTCGCATGTTCCCAAGCATCTACACTAAACTCTATAACTACAAAGCCACAGGTAGTCATGTTATTAATATTAGTATCACCAAGCATATTTGCAATTGAAGTAAAGGCATGATTATGCCCAACAATCATTACACTTTCATAATTATTATCTATGTTTTTAATAACATCTAAAACATTTTGTCCTCCAAAATCATATAAGTCATGATTCGTAATAAAATCATCATCTGAAATTCCCCAGGCATCTTTAAAATAGATAGCAGTTGTTTTTGCTCTATTAGCATCGCTTGTAATTATTTTTTGAGGCCGGATAATTATATTTTTCACATGATTAGACACCAATATAGCATCCCTTTTTCCTCTTCCCTTTAAAGGACGTTTATGATCATCTACATTGTGTTTCCAAGAAGATTTTGCATGACGCAACAAATAAAGTGTTTTCACTATTATATATTTTTATGTTATTATATTACAATGACTTATGTTATTTTACCTAAACTTATAGTCAAGGTGATAATCGATCAATTTTCCAGTCGTAATCTTCTAATGTAAATAGTATTCTATCATGCAATCTATTAGGTCTACCCTGCCAAAATTCTATAGTTAACGGAGCTACTAAATAACCACCCCAGAAATCTGGTCTTTCAATTTCTTTAGTTTTATATTCTTCTTCTAAATGCTTTAATTTATTTGATAAAACTTCTCTATTTTCTATAATACTACTTTGATTAGAAACTAAAGCCCCTAACTTACTTCCAATTGGTCTAGAATCAAAATAGTTGGAAGAAGCTATTGCTGTAGTTTTACTAGCCAGCCCCTTAATAATAACCTGTCTTTCTAATACGGGCCAAAAAAAAGATAAGGATACTTTTTCATTTGCATTTATCGATAATCCCTTCTCACTATTATAATTAGTATAAAAATAGAAACCATTCTCGTTATATTCTTTTAATAGCACAATCCTACCTTTTGGAAAACCATCTAAACCAATTGTATTAAGCGTCATGGTATTAACTTCGCCTTCCCCTATTGTTTCTTTGGCTTCATAAAACCAAGTCCTGAATTGCTGTAATGGATTAGGATCAACACTAGCCTTTGTCAAGGTTCCTTTCTCATAGGAACGTCTGTAATTATGAAGGTTTTGAGACATACATTTACTTTATACTGCAAGTTACGATAATGTAATAAATTGTTTGTTTGAAAAATAAATATTTTATTAAAGGAATACTCTAAATTACAAATGTCTTTCCATCTTCTGCTAATTCTACATTTTCAAAAATAGTCTTAGCTTCTTCACTAAATTTATTTAAACTAGCGTAGCGAGTAGAATAATGACCTAAAACCAACCTTTCTACATTAGCCTCCTTAGCTATTAAAGCTGCTTGTTTAGCAGTACTATGCCTTGTTGGAGCACACATAGACTTATGCTCTTCTAAGAATGTAGATTCATGATACAAAACTGTAGTGTTTTTTATTTGAGGAATGCATTCTGGAAAATAAGCAGTATCACTACAAAAAGCATATGATTTTGGCTTTTCAGGGTCGAAAGTAATTTCCTTATTTGCTACAACTAGTCCTTCTTCATTTTCAACATCAAATCCTTGTTTAATTTTCTGATAATAACTCACATTAATTTTAGCTTTCTCTGCAGCAGCAACATCAAGCTTTCTATCTCCAGTCTTTTCTTTAAAAAGAAATCCATTGGTATACACTCTATGCTTTAAAGGTATTGTTTCTACCAAAACCTTATCATCTTCATAAATAACTTGCGATTCTTTACTTTCTAATTCATGGAAAAACAAGGGATATTTAATCCAAGATTTTCCAAGTTTTAATTGAAGCAAAGTAATTTCTTTAATTCCTTTTGGCCCATAAATATGAAGTTCGGCATCTCTGCCAATTAGCATAAAAGTGGATATAAGACCAATTAAGCCAAAATAATGATCTCCGTGTAAATGTGAAATAAAAATATGCCGTATTCTGGAAAACTTAATTTTACAACGCCTTAGCTGTACTTGAGTACCTTCACCGCAGTCAATTAAAAAAAGATGGTTTCGAATATTTAAGACTTGAGCTGTTGGACTAGTATTAATACGTGGTGTAGCAGAATAACAACCTAATATAGTAAGCTCCATAGTAACATTTTAGAAACCCAATTCTCGTTCAATATCTTCCATTTCTACAATGTCTTCAGCTTCTTGAAGGGTTGGAACTATAGTCATTTCATCTGGTAAGTCATCTGGGTTTATTGTATCGCTAACAATAACAAATGAATGCTTAGTAGCTCTATGTATATTTGAAACCTTTAAAAAAATCAATAAGTCTTCTAATGATAATTCTTTGTTAGCTAATAAATTAACGATAACATTTTGATTCTTAAATTTATTGGGAATTTGAAATTCTAAAAAGGAAGCAAACTTTTCAAGATTATTTTGCTCATCTTCTAAAACAACAAAGTTGTCATGATTTTCAATTTTCATTTTTATTAATTTTTGAAGCTAGTAAATACATTACCG
>CAJXYJ010000113.1 GCA_913063255.1 uncultured Flavobacteriales bacterium
GGAAGTTCGGTATTAGATGTAATAAATGCCTTTGAAAAAGCCACGAATAAAAAAGTGAATTATAAAACCGTTGCTCGACGTGCTGGTGATATAACTTCTGCTTATGCAGATACTTCTCTAGCAAATAAAGAACTAGGTTGGAAGGCTGAATTAAGCTTAGAAGTAGCCTTAGCTAGTTCTTGGAAATGGCAAGAAAGTTTATAATCCGATTTTTATATATTAATTAGGCTTCAAATGAAGCGCCGCTAGCAGTTACACTTCTGTCAATTTTACGCATTAAGCCTTGTAATACTTTTCCTGGACCTACTTCAATAAATTCAGAACCACCATCGGCAACCATTTGTTGGATACATTGGGTCCATCGAACAGGCGCTGTTAATTGGGCTATTAGATTTTCTTTAATTTCATCAGGGTTCGTTACCGCTTTAGCAACAACATTTTGATAAACGGGACAAGTAGGCTCACTAAAAGTAGTTTCCTTAATCGCAGCAGCAAGTTCTTCACGTGCGGGTTCCATTAAAGGACTATGAAAAGCTCCTCCAACAGGCAATACTAAAGCACGTCTTGCTCCTTTTTCAGTTAATAATTCACAAGCTTTGTTTATAGCTTCAACTTCTCCAGAAATCACCAATTGTCCAGGACAGTTGTAATTAGCTGCAACTACAATTCCGTCAATTTCTGCACAGGCATCTTCTACAACTTTGTCCTCCAATCCTAGTACTGCAGCCATAGTAGATTCTTGTGCTTCACAGGCTTTTTGCATTGCTAAAGCTCGTTTTGAAACCAGTTTTAATCCATCTTCAAAAGTCAAAACTCCATTAGCAACCAATGCAGATAATTCTCCTAACGAATGTCCTGCAACCATTTCTGGCTGAAAATTATCACCCAAAACTTTCGATAAAATTACCGAATGCAAGAAAATTGCTGGTTGTGTTACCTTGGTTTCTTTAAGTTCTTCAGATGTGCCTTCAAACATAATATCAGTGATGTTAAACCCTAAAATATCGTTTGCCTTATTAAATAACTCTTGAGCTAAAGTGGAACTTTCAAATAAATCAAGTCCCATTCCTGTAAACTGAGCACCTTGACCTGGAAAAATATATGCTTTCATATGTCTATAACTAATAAGATGCAAAAATATAATATTTCTAGGAATACTGACGAATAATAGTATTTACTTGAGGTAAATAAGAACTGCCAAATAAGTTTAGGTGAACTAATAAATAATATAATTGCCATAGGGGTATTCTATTTTGCCAATTATTGCTTAATGGAAAAACCTCGTGATAGGTATTAAATACTACCTGAGGGAATCCTCCAAACAACTTCATCATAGCGATATCCATTTCTCTAGACGCAAAAGCAACAGCAGGGTCGATAAGTACGGGTTCGTTTTTTTCTGAAACTAAATAATTGCCATTCCATAAATCTCCATGAATAAGAGAAGGTGCTTCATTGGGAATTTCTTCTGAAATATTTTTAAAAAATGAATCTATGGTAGAAAAGTTATAGCCCTGTTTCCTTGCCATTTTAAATTGCGGCTCCAGCCGTTGATTGGTATAAAAATCTGATGCGGTAGATTCGTGTTTATTAACTTGAGGCAGACTACCAATGTAATTGGAATGATCAAATCCGAAAGAAGTATTTGTCGTTTTATGAAGTTTGGCTAATTGTTGTGCAAAGGATTTCCAGAAGGTTGCTGAAGGAGAACCTTTAGCTATGTATTCTAATAAAAGATAAGATTTATTTCCTTCTTTTCCATGAGTAAATACCTTAGGAATTCTAAAACTTTGAGAATTTCGTAAAGCATCTAAGCCTTTAGCTTCAGCCTCAAACATTTTCGGGAAACTCTGGGCATTATTTAGTTTAATGACAAAATCGCCTGATACACATTGTAATAAAAATACTTCGTTGATATCTCCACCTTGTAGAGGAACAAAATGATGGAGAGTTAGATTGTTTGTTAAGGCTATATTTTGAAGGGTAGTTTTCATAGAATTACCTTCAATATAAAGCTTTATTTTTTTATAAAAGTTTGATAGGTGAAATCAAATTTATGACGTTCGTCTTTTTTATAAAGCTCCTCTTGTATGAGGTCCCATTTTTCTATAGGGATTTCAGGAAAAAAAGTATCGGCTTCAAAATTTTCATGAACTCGAGTTAGTTCTATTTTATCGGCAACCACTAGTCCTAATTTGTAAATCTCACCGCCTCCAATAATAAAAGGTTGTTCATCATCTTTCGCTATTTCTAATGCTTCAGACATAGAATGAACAATAATTGCACCCTCTGGATTATAATTCTTGTTTCTTGTAATTACGACATGAACTCTATTCGGTAAGGGTTTTGGAAAAGACTCAAAGGTTTTACGCCCCATAATTATATGATGACCAGTAGTAAGCTTTTTAAATCGTTTAAAGTCTTCTGGTAAATGCCAAACCAAATCGTTGTCTTTTCCTAACTCATTGTTTTTTCCTGCGGCGGCAATTATCGTTATCATATTTTTTTAATTCTTGTTTTAGATAGCAACAGCTCCTTTAATATGAGGATGATGTTCGTAATCTGTTAAGGTAAAATCATCAAAAGTGAAATCAAAAATATTTGTCACTTCAGGGTTTAATACCATTTTTGGTAAAGGATTTGGTTCTCTTGATAATTGAAGTTCAACTTGTTCTTTGTGATTGCTGTAAATATGAGCATCTCCAAAAGTGTGGATAAAATCTCCTGCTTCTAATCCACAGGCTTGTGCCATCATCATAGTAAAAAGCGCATAGGAAGCAATATTAAAGGGTACTCCTAAAAATACATCTGCACTACGTTGGTATAGTTGACAAGATAATTTACCGTCGGCAACATAAAACTGAAAAAAGGCATGACAGGGAGGGAGTGCAGCTTTACCATTAGTTACATTTTCTGAAAATGATTTGCTAGTATCTGGTAATACGGATGGGTTCCAAGCCGAAACTAACATTCTACGACTATCGGGATTGTTTTTTAATGTTTCAATAATTTCAGAAATCTGATCTATTTCATCCCCATTCCAGTTGCGCCATTGGTATCCATAAACAGGTCCTAAGTCTCCATTATCATCTGCCCATTCGTTCCAGATTCTCACTCCATTTTCTTGAAGATATTTAATATTGGTGTCTCCTTTTAAAAACCAAAGTAATTCATATACTATCGATTTTAAATGTAGTTTTTTGGTGGTTACCATAGGGAATCCTTTACTTAAATCGAATCGCATTTGGTAGCCAAAAACACTTTTGGTTCCTGTTCCAGTACGGTCTTGTTTGGTGACTCCCTTGTCTAGAATATGGTGGATTAAGTCGTGGTATTGTTTCATATTAATTCCCTGTATTTCGACTCCGCTCATATAAACTTCAGAGGGATCTCATTTAAATTGAACAAAAATATTGTATTACTAACTAATAGTTTTTTTGAGACTTCTAGCCTCACTTAAAATGACAAAAACATTTCGTGGATAAAAATAAAAAAAAGGAAATTGTACTTAAGAGTACTGGGTTAAAATCTATTAAAAGTTATTAACGAATTTAAATTCTAATTATGTTGTATATTTAAAGAACTTCCTTGGCCTAAATTAATTTATTATGTAATATATAGTAGTTCTATTTTGTATAGTATATTCTTTAAAATCTTTTTCTCAGGAAGATGAACTTTATGGTTATAATTGGAGATTATATGGTTTAAATATTAGTGGACAACATTATTCACATTCTTCAAACGAAGAAGTTTCAGATGTAATTTTGGAGTTTAGTAGTAATCCTGAAATTTTATTTACAAGTGTTTGTAATAGTTTGGAAGGAGAACTAGTTTTTGATAATACTAATATCAGTTTTACTTTCCCAAATGGAATATCTACAACCTTAATAGAATGTGATAATCCTGAAAATTCAATTTTTGAAGATCATTATTTTAATTTTTTTAATGATAATATTGATAACCCGTTTTCCTATATAGTAGGTCATGTTGATTTTCCAGAGTGGTGGTATTTAGTTATTTATTCTGAAAATGGAGATTACGCTGAATATGAATGGTATACTTTGTCTACCATTGATAACTTAATAAAAGATGTCACTTTACTTCCTAACCCTGTTGAAACCGAGTTTTATATTTCTACTACTTCTAATTTGGACAATATTACTGTTTCAGTTTATGCAATCACAGGAAAATTAATTCTTTCAGAAACTAATAAAAAATCAGAGGATTTAATAAACGTTCAAAACTTAAAAAATGGAATTTATTTTGTTTCAATAAGTGATGAATATGGAAATACTTCTATTAAAAGAATAATAAAAAAATAATTTTACCCAATTATCATCCCAGCAATTGTTGCAGAAATTAATGAAGCTAAACTACCACCAATTAAGGCTTTCATTCCAAATTTAGATAAGGTTTTACGTTGTCCAGGTGCTAAGGAACCAATACCGCCAATTTGAATACCAATTGAAGCAAAGTTTGCAAATCCACAAAGCATATACGTTGCCATAATGATGGATTTTTGATACGTAAGGTGCGTAGCATTGGCAACATTTTTTAAGTCTGCCAATTGTATATAACCCACAAATTCACTGGCTACTAATTTAATTCCAAGTAGCTGTCCCATCATCATCATATCTTCTTTTGCGATTCCAATCAGCCACATTAAGGGAGCGAAAACAGTTCCTAAGATAGCTTCTAATGAAAGAGAAGGATAAGGTGTGTTTGTAGCCATCCAATCATTAATAGATGTAAAGCCACCAATCCATTCAAGAATACCATTCATCATAGCGATAAATGCTACAAATACTAAAAGCATTGCCCCAACATTTACTGCTAGTTTTAATCCTTGAGTGGTACCATTAGCAATTGCATCTAATATGTTAGCACCAATATTTTCTGAAGAAACTTTTACATCTGTATTTACTTCTTCGGTTTGCGGATATAATATTTTTGAAATCACAATTGCTCCAGGTGCCGCCATTACGGATGCTGCTAACAAATGTTTTGCAAACATCAACCTAAGAACAGGGTCGTCTCCACCTAAAAAGCCAATGTATGCTGCCAGTACTGCTCCTGCAACCGTTGCCATTCCGCCAATCATTACTAAAAGCATTTCAGATTTGTTCATTTTTTCTAAATAAGCTTTTATTAAAAGCGGAGCTTCAGTTTGGCCTAAAAAGATGTTTCCGGCAACACTTAAACTTTCTGCACCAGATATTTTAAGTAATTTAGAAAGTAACCAGCCAAAAGCTTTTACTACTTTTTGAATGATGCCCAAATAGAATAATACAGAAGTTAATGCTGAGAAAAATATAATAGTTGGTAATACTTGAAAAGCAAAAATGAACCCAAAAGTATCCATATCTACTACCAACCCTTCAAACAGGAATTTACTTCCTGCTCTGGTAAAATCTAAAATACTAACAAAAACTTTTCCAACGGCTTCAAAACCTTTTTGAACAAAAGATACTTTTAATACACCTATGGCAATGATTAGTTGAAATGCTAATCCGATACCGGCGGTTCGCCAATTTATAGCTTTTCTATTATTACTAAATAGAAAGGCAATAAATAATAAGGAGATCATTCCTAGGACACCTCTCCAGATACTATTAAATGAGTAGCCCTGGCTTGGAACTATTGTAATACTTTCTTTATTTTCTTCTTTTACAATTGGCACTACTTCTTCAGTATTTGAAGTAGTTATAAATTTATAATGGGTTCCGTTTTCGATAAAAACTAAAGTTGAATCGGTATGCTCGGTAATTTTATATCTTCTAATAGTATCCTTTGGTTGATTGTAATAAAACACCAATAACTTATTTTGAAACATATAATCTCCAGAAGCTTTTAAATTTTCTTTGGCTTCCAATTCATATAAAAATGCACCTTCAGAAAGTGTTAAGTGATCTTTTTCTGGATTGATGGAAAATAGGGATTCTCCTTTATCATTTTCTACTCCAGCAAATTGCCATTGTTTTTCTAAGTCTTGTCCAAAAGAAGGTGTTTGAGTTAAAACTACTATTAAAACTAATAAAAATTTATTCATATATTTTATTGTCTTTTAGAGATTTCATCACGAATGCCTGCGGCCTTTTCGTAATCTTCATTAGCAACAGCTTCTTCGAGCATTTTTTTAAGGCTTTTAAGACTTTTGCTGCTAAAGTTTGTTTTAGGTTGTTTTAAAGATTCTGTTGGCTTTCCAGTGATTAATTCTTCAATAACAGCATCAGTCTTTTTGGAACCTTCAATTTTTTTAGTCTCTGTTTCAGTAGAAATACCGGCAGTATCTAATATGTTTTTATAAGTAAAAATTGGTGCATTAAATCGTAGTGCTAAAGCAATTGCATCACTAGTACGTGCGTCAATAATTTCTTCTATATGGTCACGTTCACAAATAATACTGGAATAAAAAACGCCATCTAATAGTTTGTGAATAATTACCTGCTTAACTGTTATATCAAACCGATTTGCAAAGGTTTTAAATAAATCATGAGTAAGAGGTCTAGGGGGCATGATCTCCTTTTCTAATGCTATAGCAATGGATTGAGCTTCAAAAGCTCCGATAACTATAGGTAATTTTCGATCACCATCTTCTTCGCTTAATATTAATGCATAGGCACCGTTTTGAGTTTGGCTGTATGAAATTCCTTTTATATTAAGTCTTACTAAGCTCATTTGATATAATTAAAATCTTGAATTTAAATAAAATTAAAAAGCTGTTTAGTTTTAGGGAGGTCCTTAAAACTAAACAGCCCATTTATTCAGGCACAAATTAATAAAAAATTATGCGTTATTAGATTTAAACTCTTTTAATTTTTCTGTAAGCTCAGGTATAATTTCAAATGCATCTCCTACAATACCATATTCTGCAGATTTAAAGAAAGGTGCTTCTGGGTCATTGTTGATGACAACTTTTACTTTTGAAGAGTTTACTCCCGCCAAATGTTGTATCGCTCCAGAGATACCAATTGCTATATAAAGGTTAGAAGATACGGGTTTTCCAGTTTGCCCTACATGCTCACTATGTGGTCTCCATCCTAAATCACTTACAGGTTTAGAACAAGCGGTTGCTGCTCCTAAAACTTCTGCTAAGTCTTCTATCATTCCCCAATTTTCTGGTCCTTTTAATCCACGACCTCCAGATACAACAATATCTGCATCAGCAATGGTTACTTTATCGCTTGCTTTTTCAACAGAAGCAACAGTAGTATTGAAATCTTCATCGGCTAAGCTTGGAGAAAAATCTTCTACTGATAGTGAAGTTTCATTTTCTTTTAAGCCATATGCATTTTTAGCTAAACCTATTAATTTGATATTTGTTGTAATTTCTGTTTCAGCAATAGCTTTATTAGAAAATACATTTGCTTTAACTATAAAAGGAGTGGTACTTACTGGTAATTCAACTACATTAGGTACAAATCCTGCTTCTAGGCTGACAGCCAATAATGGAGCTAAATATTTGCTATTTGCACTAGAACTTATAATTACAACTTGAGCATTTTCTTTTTTAGCAGCTTGTGAAATAACATCTGCATATCCTTGAGCATTAAAGCTTTGTAATTTATCGTTAGAAACTTGTAATACTTTTGAAGCACCATAATTACCTAAATCACTTGATTCTTCCCCATTTATGGTAACAGCAGTTACTGAAGTACTCAATAATTCTGCAATACCTTTTGCGTATGAAACTGCTTCTAATGCTATTTTTTTGAATTTTCCTTCTTCAGATTCTGTATATACTAATATTGACATAATTTTTATTTTGTCATCCTGAACTGAATTCAGGATCTATTTTAATTTTTGTTTTTTTTATTAAATCACTTTTGCTTCATTATGAAGAAGAGATATTAAATCGTCTACATTATCTACTAATTTCACAGCTCCTTTTGCTTCGGGTTTAGTGAAACTAGAAATTTGAGTTTCAGAATTGGTTTCTATAGGTTCTTTTACGTGTAGAGGTTTTGAACGAGCTTGCATAATTCCACGCATATTTGGAATACGTAAATCAGATTCTTGAACAATACCTTTTTGGCCACCAACCACTAAAGGAAGTGATGTGCTAATGTTTTCTTTTCCGCCATCAATTTCTCTTGATACTGTCGCATTGTTGCCATCAATATCCAAACCAATACACATATTTACAAAATTTGCGTTTATTAGTTTTGCAACCATACCGGGTACCATTCCTCCATTATAATCAATCGACTCACGACCACCAATTACCAAATCATATGCCCCTTCTTTTATAACATTCGCTAATTGTTTTGCAACATAATATCCATCAGATGCAACAGTGTTTACTCTAATTGCTTCGTCTGCACCTATGGCTAAAGCCTTGCGAAGGGTTGGTTCGGTTTCAGGCCCACCAACATTTATAACATGAACAGAAGCGCCTTGCTTTTCTTTAAACCACATTGCGCGGGTAAGTCCAAACTCATCATTAGGGTTAATAACAAACTGTACTCCATTGGTATCAAATTTTGTATCTCCTTCGGAAAAATTTATTTTCGAAGTAGTGTCAGGAACGTGACTAATACACACTAATATTTTCATTTTTGATTTTTTTTATTGTATTGTTTATTAAGAAAACCTATTTAAAAAACACCTAGTTTTCGGGCACGAAGTTACATATATATTTACAATTTTTTACTATGCACGCATAATAAAAATCGTTAATTCTTGATAAAAAATGGTAAGCCACATAGAAATAATAGTATTTTTGCATTTCCTAATAAAATGGGAGTGTTTTTAAGGTTTTTTATAATTACTAAATTAACACAGAAATACTAATAAAATCTAATAGTTATATATGAAGACAATTCAGTTTAGAGA
>CAJXYJ010000114.1 GCA_913063255.1 uncultured Flavobacteriales bacterium
GAAACGAGTAATTAAAAAATGTTTGAACATAACGGCTTTAATTATGGAAGCTTATATTTGCAAAATTACAATTTCTCTTAGGAAAAATTATTATGGTACGTTTTAAAAAAGTCTTGATTAGTAATCGAGAACTAAATTTTATATAAATTTGAAGGAGTTTAAGTTTTTTAACGAAGAATTATCATTAGATAATAAAAATGAAATCACAAAATACATTCAAGAGTTTGATGCTATTGAAGGAGGTTTTGGGAAAAGAAATTTTATTAAGAACATAACTATTGACGGAATAGAATTAAATATTAAATCATTTAAAATTCCGAATCTAGTTAATAAAATCGCTTATAAATTTTTTAGAAAATCAAAAGCAAGACGATCCTTCGAATATGGTAATAAGCTTTTAAATTTAAGAATAAACACCCCTAAACCTATTGCGTTTATTGAATATAGCTCTGCCTTGTTTTTACAGAATAGCTATTATATCAGTGAGCAATTCTCAGACGATTTAACCTATCGTGAATTAATTAACAATCACGATTATCCGGGTTTTGAGCTCATCCTTAGAGCTTTCACTAGATTTACTTTTAATCTGCATGAAAAAGGTATTAATTTTTTAGATCATTCCCCAGGAAACACCTTAATTAAAAAGAATGGAGAGGAATATGAGTTTTATCTGGTAGATTTAAACCGAATGAAATTTCAAAACATGAGTTTTGAGGAGCGAATGAAGAATTTTGCGAAGCTTTCACCTAAAGATATAATGTTGGACATTATGAGTGATGAATATGCGAAACTATATCCTTTAAAAACAAAAAGCGAAATAGTAGAGGTAATGTATTATTTCTCAAATAAATTTTCTACTTATTACAAAAAGAAAGAGCGATTTAAAGAACGTTATTTTTTTTGGAGAAGAAAGTAAATTATTGTTTATGCCAATGCTTATATAACTTTTTATACTTTAAATAAGTAACTCTAAAAGTTTGCTTGCATATTCTAAATCCGTTTTTACCATCGAGAAACCCACGTCTTAAAAAATATGCTTTAAAAAATGCCCATGTGGGTCTAAAAAATATTTTAATAATGGAAGATTTTATTCCTAATTTAAAATAAGCCCCAGCTGCAATAGTTGAAAAATTATCTACTTTTTGTTTGTGTTCTTTATAATCTCTATAAATCCAATGCAGTAAGTCCCCTTTTAGTTTCCCTTCTTTTTTATTCTTTTTTAATGTGTAGCTATCGTGAGGGTTAATTCCTTTCCATTCCCCACTTCCCTTTTTAAAAAGACGAAGTTTTTTGTCAGGGTACCAATCTGAATGTTTGATCCATTGTCCACAATAATTATTTAATCTATTAGAGTAATAGCCATCACAAGTCCAGTTTTGTTTAATTTTAATGATAGAACTTTTGAGTTCTTCAGAAAGTGCCTCATCACCATCTAAAGATAGAATATAATCATTTGTTGCAGTAGACAAAGCGTAGTTTTTTTGTTCTATATATCCTTCAAATTTATGCTCAATAAATCGCACATTAAAATGCTCACAAATCTTTTTGGTTCTGTCTGTAGAATAGGAATCGACAACTATTATTTCATCAGCTACATTAACTAAAGAAGCCAGACATTTTTCTAAATGTTCTTCTTCGTTATAAGTGATGATTACTGCAGAAATCTTTGCTATTGTATTGCTTGAAAAATATTCTTTTTTTATTGTAAAAGGGCTGCGATAGCTTTTTAATGAATAATAACCAAGTTTCTTTCTAATTTTAATTTTTCTTATTAAATCTAAAGGCTTGTTTTCTAGGTGGCTTTTATCTTCGTGCAGAAAATTTATAGTAGAATCAATTATACGTTCACTTGATTTGCCATCAAAATATGGATGAAGATCTTGAATAAATTTTTCAATTTTACCTGTTAATTGTTTAGGGTTTTTTAGAGCCTCAATAAATCCTGCCTCAATATTTTTTGGTTCACTAACATGTATTAGGTAATCATGCTTGAAAGTATGATTAAAAGCAACAACAGTTTTTTTTTGAAGTAAGAACTCCTGTATTGCTGATGTTGTATCGGCAAATAAGATATCTGCATCTTTGTAAAGGGGGACAAGATCAGTGGTATCATAATATCTAAAATTTGTTGATTGAATATTTTTCCACTTTTTAACTACATCCAAATTCATTTTTGGGTGAAGGACCAAATTAAAATGATATTTATTTGTTTGTGCAAGCCTTATAATTTCTTCCCTCAAATTATCACAATGAGCTAAACTTAGCCTTGCTGTGAAAGTGGAAGCAATAAGTATTGTAGGTATTTTATTTTGAATTGAAGGTGTAAATGGAAACATAGAGTCCATCTTTGACCACCCTGTTTCTATAACATTAAAATGTTTGTGTTTTTCAGCTAATTTTGTGAATACTAAACTAGTACTAGGTCCTTGTGTGCAATAAAGATCAAAAAAATTTCGAATCCTAAATTCACTAAAAATATGTTTTTTTGAAGGTCTTTTTTTAGCAAGAAAGCCATGAAAGACCTGAACTTTTAGTCCTGATATAAAATCGGGAACCATGTTCGTAGATGTTAAAATAATATGAGGGTCATATTTTATGACATCTTTAATATTTGATATTACTGAAGTTTTGTTTGAAAAATATTGATTTGTTTCTGGTTCATCAGCAAACCACTTAACAGTGTAACCTCGTTTTAATATTTCTTTCTCCAGTGGTTTACCAATGGGTATAGAATATCGATATGAAATATAAATTAAGAACCGGTAGTTCATTATAGATTATTTAAAAACTCAGTAAGTTTAGGTGCGATAAATGTAGGTTTTAATTTTAAATAAAACAGTTTTGGATTCTGTTTAGCATTTTTATAATCATCATCTATATACGTGATAAAATCTGAAAGATGAACAGCCATATTATTTTTAGTTTCATCATCTCCAAACCAATTGGCTTTATTTAATGAAGGATTAAAGATTATAAAGGTTGGCACTTGTATTGCTTTAGCCATATTAACAGCCCCACCTTCGTTTCCAATTAATGCATTACAATGAAAGGTTAATGCAATAAACTCTCGAATAGTCTTTCCATACAAATTAAAATATATTTGTTCTTGTGTCTTTTTAGAACATAAATCAAAAATTTCTTTTGCACTATCTAATTGGTTAGGAATATAATTAAAAAGTATTTGAGCCTTAGGAATATCTTGAATTATTACATCTAATAAACTAGCCATATACTTTGCCGGATATGTTTTCTTGGGATTACTACCCAAAACCGATATCATAAATAAAGGGTCGGTTAAGTCTATAGAATGTGAAAGCAATGTTTTTTTTGCATTATCAATTTCAATTTGATTCAAGTATATTTTTGGAGAGAAATTTTTAAAAGGAATGTCTAAAGGACTTAACAATCTCATTCTGTTTTCTATTGCAAGGCTTGCGTTTTTTTTAGGTTGTTTTATTCTTTTTATAGGATGAGTAAATATAAAAGCTGAATGTTTTTTATAATAGCCAATTTTAACTGTAGCGCCAGAAAATAGTGAGATTAAATTACTGCTAAGCTTCCCATAAACATCGATAACAACATCATAATTGTTTTTTCTAACTTCCTTAATAAATGGAATTAGGCTCCATTTATTTTTTTCATTAATTGGTGTAAAATAAATTATTTTATCAATAAATGGATGGTTCTCTACAACAGGAAATGTGTGTGTATTAATTAAATAATGTAATTCAGCAGATTTAAATTTTTCCCTTAGCGCTTCAAAAAGAATACTAGTGGTTAGTACATCACCTATCATTTTTTGCTGAATAACAAGAATCTTCATAAAATTATAAGGCTATAATTGTTGAAATATAAATCTTTTTTTTAAATATTCAGAGAATTTATACCGCAACATCATATTCACGAAGAGCATCATTCAAGGTCGTTTTTTTATCAGTACTTTCTTTACGTTTTCCTATAATTAAAGCACAAGGAACTTGATATTCACCAGCAGGGAATTTTTTAGTATAAGAACCTGGAATAACCACAGATCTTGAAGGAACAACCCCTTTAGTTTCTATCGGTTCTGTTCCAGTAACATCAATTATTTTTGTAGATGCAGTCAATACTACATTGGCACCTAAAACGGCTTCTTTTTCTACCCGTACGCCTTCCACAACGATACAACGAGATCCTATAAATGCATTGTCTTCAATAATTACAGGTGCAGCTTGTAAAGGCTCCAATACTCCTCCAATTCCAACACCTCCACTTAAGTGTACATTCTTACCAATTTGAGCACAACTACCAACTGTAGCCCAGGTATCTACCATAGTTCCAGCATCTACATAAGCGCCAATATTCACATAACTTGGCATTAGGATAACACCTTTAGAGATATAAGCTCCATAACGAGCAACCGCATGGGGTACAACCCGTACACCTTTTTCTTTGTAACCAGATTTTAAGGGTATTTTGTCATGGTATTCAAAGATTCCAGTTTCAAGTACTTCCATTTTCTGAATAGGAAAATACAAAACCACTGCTTTTTTTACCCATTCGTTTACTTGCCATTTTAATGTATTAGGGTTTAGTTCTGCACAACGAAGTTTTCCTTCGTCTAATAATTGTAATACCTCGCGTATAGCTTTAATAGTTACGGAATCCGTTAGAAGAGAACGATCGTCCCAAGCTTTTTCTATAATTTGTTGTAATTGAATCATAATATATTTAATAATTTCACAAAGATAGAAGTCACTTTTAATTAAACCCTTATTTTTGCGGAAATTATGGGACGATTATTAGCAATTGATTATGGAGGCAAAAGAACCGGAATTGCCATTACCGATGAGTTACAATTGATAGCTTCAGGTTTAACAACAGTTAGCACCCATGATTTAATACCATTTTTAAAGAATTATTTTGAAACTGAAAACGTTGACTTAGTAATTATAGGAGAACCAAAACAAAAAGATGGGACACATTCACAGATAGAAAGTGAAATTAGTAAATTTATAATACAGTTAATCAAAGTATTTCCAAAGTTAGAAATCAAACGAATGGACGAGCGATTTACTAGTAAAATGGCATTTCAGACGATGATTGATAGCGGACTTAAAAAGAAACAAAGGCAAAATAAAGCGTTGATTGACGAAATTAGTGCCACGATAATATTACAAGACTATTTATATAACAAACAATGATTCTACCTATACTTGCTTACGGAGACCCTATTTTAAGAAAGATGGGAAAAGACATAACACAGGAGTATCCCAAACTTGATCTGCTGTTAGAAAACATGTTTGAGACCATGTATGAAGCGAAAGGGATAGGTTTAGCAGCTCCACAAATTGGATTGCCTATTCGCCTTTTTTTAGTTGATGCTTCACCTTTTGAAGACGATGAAGAATATTCAGAAGAAGAAAGAGAGTTTCTAAGTACCTTCAAGAAAGTTTTTATAAATGCTAAGATAATTGAAGAAACAGGGGATGAGTGGGCTTTTAATGAAGGCTGTCTAAGTATTCCAGATATTAGAGAAGATGTGTTTAGAAATGAAGATATTTTAATCGAGTATTACGATGAGAACTTTACAAAGTATACCGAAAAATTTAATGGTATTGTTGCTCGAATTATTCAGCATGAATACGATCATATTGAAGGAGTGCTGTTTACAGATAAACTTTCCCCATTAAAAAAACGAATTATTAAAGGAAAGCTTGCAAACATTACAAAAGGTAATATAAATATTGATTATCGAATGCGGTTTCCAAATTTAAAAAAGAAACGATAAGACATTAGGAAATAAAATTTTATCCTAAGATATTTGTGCTCCTAATTATAGGACATTATAACAATTTAATTAAAAAAATGAGTTTAGAAAAAATATTATCAATTTCAGGGAAACCAGGTTTGTACAAATTGGAAAACCAAACAAGAACTGGGTTTTTAGCGATCTCTTTGTTAGATGGTAAAAAAATAAGTGTTAGTGCTAGACAAAATGTTAGCTTACTATCTGAAATTGCAATTTATACCTTAACAGAAGAATTGCCATTACGAGAAGTTTTTTTAAAAATTTCTAAAAAAGAAGATGGAGGAGAGGCTATTAATCATAAATCTTCAAAAGACCAATTAGAAGAGTATTTTTTTGAAGTGCTTCCAGATTACGATGAAGACCGGGTATATGTTAGTGATATAAAAAAAATAGTGCAGTGGTATAATTTGCTTTTAAAAAATGGAATTTCGGATTTTTCTGAAACTAAGGAAGAAGTAAACGGAGAAGAAGGAAAAGAAGCAATAGTTACTGAAGAGGAATAAATATTTTCTTTCCATGGCAATATAAATAATGAATTCTAGAAAAGATCAACTTAAGGCATTAGACCGTTTACTCACTATTATGGATGAGTTACGAGAAAAATGCCCATGGGATAAAAAGCAAACTTTAGAATCATTACGTCATTTAACTATCGAAGAAACCTACGAACTGGGAGATGCAATTCTAGAGAATGATTTAGATGAGGTTAAAAAGGAATTAGGTGATTTATTATTACACATTATTTTTTATGCCAAAATAGGTAGCGAAACCAATGATTTTGATATTGCTGATGTTGCTACTTCCATTTCTGAGAAGTTAATTTCTAGACATCCTCATATCTATGGAGATGTTGTAGTAGCAGATGAAGAAGAAGTAAAGCAAAATTGGGAAAGTCTAAAATTAAAAGAAGGAAAAAATAGTGTGTTAGAAGGAGTCCCAAAATCTCTTCCTGCCTTGGTTAAAGCAAATAGAATACAAGATAAGGTTGCAGGAGTTGGTTTTGATTGGGAAGAGCCTCAACAAGTTTTTGAAAAACTACAAGAAGAACTTGAAGAGCTACAACATGAGGTGGATGTAAATAATACTTCAAAAATAGAAGCAGAGTTTGGAGATGTTTTATTTTCTATGATTAATTACGCACGATTCTTAAAAGTGGATCCCGAAAATGCATTAGAACGAACCAATAAAAAGTTTATTAAGCGATTTCAATATCTAGAGTACAAAGCCAAGGAAATTGGAAAATCTATTGATGAAATGACGCTTTCCGAAATGGATGTTTTCTGGGAAGAGGCAAAAAAACTATAATGCAATAAAGTTTTAATAATACAAAATCTTATTGCATTTTTTAAAGTTTTATTGTTTACGTAACTGTCTAATTTTTATAAGCTTAGCTTTCCATACCTCATAGTCTTCTTTATGCTTATTTATTTTTTTATGAACATCTTTCACCAATGGATTATCTTCAGAAACATGTTTAAAAAATAACAGATTATTTTCTAACTGTCTTATTTCATCATTTACTTCTCCAACTTTTTTAGATAAGAAAAACTCTTCATTTTTAAGCTTTCGATCATCTTCTAGTGAGCTAAGTGCATTTATTTTATTTTCAAATTTAATTAGCTCAGTTTCTTTTTTATCTAGATTTAATTGTCCAAATAATTCATCTAGCTTTTTATTAAACTTTTGTTCAATAGTTCTCTTGTTATAGGGAACTTTTCCAATCTTTTTCCAAGCAGCTATCTGTTCATTAATTATGAGTATGTCTTTTTTAGGATCTCCTTCTAATTTTAAAGTTGAAAGAGAATCTAACATCTCTTTTTTTGCATCTAGATGAACAAACTCTTCTTTATTTGCTTCATCTTGTTGAGAATGTAGACGTTCGAAATAATGGTTACAAACTGCTTTAAATTGTTTCCAGATTTTATCACTATCCTTTCTAGGAACGTGTCCAATATTTTTCCAATCGTTTTGGATTTTTTTCATCAAAGAAGTAACAACATCGAAATCTTCGCTATCCTTATTCTCTTCAGCAATTTTAATCAGTCCA
Organism: uncultured Flavobacteriales bacterium; assembly: GCA_913063255.1. Classification (GTDB taxonomy): domain Bacteria; phylum Bacteroidota; class Bacteroidia; order Flavobacteriales; family Flavobacteriaceae; genus Marifrigoribacter. The sequence goes on from CAJXYJ010000114.1 coordinate 7,839, forward strand.
AGTTTTTTATCAAGATTATCATATTGTTCTTGTTTCTGATTTTTGTAAAATAAATTTTTCTCTTTGTTAAAAGATTGTGTTGCTTCCTTAAATAAACTCCATATTTCTTTATTGCTGGAGCGTGGAACTTTGCCTGATTCAAAAAATTTATCACGAAGTTCTTGTACTTTATTAATTGTATTTTGCCAACTTTGATGGTTTGTTTTAGTACTGTTTACCAATAAATTAATCTCGTTGATTAAATCTTTTTTAATAATAACATTTGCTTCAAATACTTTCTCTAGGTCTTTTAAATGTTCTTGTCGCTTGTCATGAATTACTTTTGTAGCTGCACTGAATTTATCCCAAACATCATCCCTAAACTCTTTTGCTACAGGACCTATTTCTTCTTTCCACATTTTATGAAGCATTTGTAATTCTCTAAATGCTTTATTACTGTTTTCCTCTTTTGTTAGTTCTTCTGCGCGACCAATTAATCTTAATTTTTGCTCTAAATTATTTTTAAAATCACGATCCCTGAACTCTCGATCTAGATGCAAAATATCATAAAAATTTTCAACGTGATGGTGGTAATTATTCCAAACCGTATTGTATTTGTCTCTAGGGATTGCTCCAGCTTCAAACCATCTTTCTTGAATACTTTTAAAGTGCTTGAAAATAATACTGGTTTTTTCTTTTTCGTTGAAAAGACCTTTTAACTCTTCAATTAGGCCTAGTCGATTACTAAGGTTTTCGTTTAGGTCTTTCGTTAAGTTTTTATAATAGTTACTACGTTTGTCTTTATAACTGTAATAAGTAGAGTCAAATTCTTTTTTTATAGGAGTAGTATA
>CAJXYJ010000115.1 GCA_913063255.1 uncultured Flavobacteriales bacterium
TATGGGTTTACTAAACCATATAGCGAAAAAACTGCCGAATTAATTGATGAAGAGATTTCGAAAATGATTGAAGAACAATATCAACGAGCTATAAATATAATTGAACAAAACAAAGAGAAACTTACAGAATTGGCTAATGTTTTATTAGAAAAGGAAGTGATTTTTAAAGACAACCTTCTTGAAATCTTTGGAAAAAGACCTTTTGACAAAGAAGAGGAAATTACTGAAGTTGAGTCAAAAACCGAAAAAGATATTGATGAAGTTGTAAATGATAAAGAAGAAGAAAAAAGTACAATTTAATTTATAATCTAATTTTAAAGTCATATTTTTAACAAAAGAAAAGGGGTAAGAAAACTCTTAATTATTTTAGATTTTATATATTTGATAATTAAGTTAACCTACAATTTCTCAACAAATAGTTTATGAGCTTGCTAAAAAAACTTTTTGGTAATAAAGGTAAGTCAGAGATAAATATCCCACAATCTGACCAAAGCAGTTATTTTCCAAATGAAAAAGCTCCCACTGACGAAAAGTTCACTTACAATTTCAACAAAAACGGCGGTAAGTTTTTGTATTGTATAACTATGGATGAAACCTTAGAAGCTTTTAAAAGCATTTTAGAAGAAAATAACATTGAAGAGTCTGACGTCTATTGTATAAACAATCAATTAGGCCCAAGATTTAATAATGCAAAATTTAATTATGATAAAGTTGAAGATAATTCTTTTTTTCTAACTACCTGTGAATCTTTAATAGCTAATGATGGTTCCATTTTATTGTCATCCAATCAAATTAAAGAAAAAAAATTAAACGAACTTCCTACAAAATTAATAATTTTTGCTACTACTAGTCAATTAGTTGACTCGATTAGCGAAGGACTTCGGAAAATAAAAAACCAAAGTAAAAACCTTATTCCTAGTAACATTACTACTATTCGAGATTTTGAGACCGATAAAGAAAAGGATTTTATGAGTTATGGAAGTAGCACAAAAAACTTATATTTGCTGCTACTGGAAGACTTATAATATGAAAGACGTTGCCATTCGGTTTTTATCAGGAGTACTATTTGTTTCCTTAATTTTTATTTCAATATTTTTATCACGTGAGTGGTTTATAGGATTGTTATTTGTTCTAGCAATTATCACCTTAAATGAATTTTTACGTCTACTTTCATTAAAAGGAATTATTGCATATTTCTTACTTACTATCGCATTTTATTTTTTTAGTTACAAAGAGATCAATCCTATTTCAGAAAATATATTATTAGGCCTATCCATACTGGTAAATCTCTTTTTATTACGAGACGCCTTAATTTTAAAAGAACTTACTCTATTTAATAAGAGGCGATATTTTTGCATATTATTTTATATAATAAGTGGCTTTGTTTTTTTAACGTTAATCCCTTCCATAGGTATTGGTGATAAATTTAACCCAACCATTTTATTAGGTATATTTATATTAGTTTGGTCTAATGACACTTTTGCTTATTTAATAGGAAAAAGCTTCGGAAAAAGAAAATTAATGGAAAGCATTTCACCTAAAAAAACTGTTGAAGGTTTTTTCGGTGGTCTAATCGGTGCACTTATTGCAAGTTTTATTTTGTCTAAATTTACAGGCTTATACAATATATATATATGGTTATCTCTAGCAATTATCATTTCGCTAATGGGTACAATTGGAGATTTAATACAATCAAAATTTAAAAGAAAGGCTGGAGTTAAAGATAGTGGTAAAATAATGCCAGGACATGGTGGATTATATGACAGACTTGATAGTATTATTTATGCTAGCCCTTTTATTTATTCATTTTTATCAATAATAGATTATGTTTCATAAAGAAGGATATAAAATAATAACTGTCGCATTTCTTATTTGTGCAGTACTAAGTTTATCTGCTCATTTTTTAATTGAGAATGAATTAATTGAAAAAGGGGTTATTCTTATTTTTCTAATTTTATTGATTCTTATTTTGCAATTTTTTAGAAACCCCGAAAGAAATTTCAAATTGAATCTCAATGAAGTTTTATCACCTGTTGATGGTAAAGTAGTGGTAATTGAAGAAGTTTTTGAAAAAGAATATTTTAAAGATAAACGCTTACAAATTTCTGTTTTTATGTCACCTCTTAATGTACATGTTACCAGATACCCTGTGGGTGGAAATGTTGTGTTAAGTAAATACCATCCTGGTAAATTTTTAGTTGCTTGGCATCCTAAATCATCAGAAGAAAATGAACGCACCACTGTCGTTGTTAAAAATGAGGTTTTTGGTGATGTATTGCACAGACAAATAGCTGGTGCAGTAGCCAAACGAATAGTTAATTATGCCCAGGAAGGCCAAGAAGCTGAACAAGCTTCAGATAGTGGTTTTATAAAGTTTGGGTCAAGAGTAGATATTTTTTTACCTTTAGGCACTAAAATTAATGTTTCATTAAATCAGAAAGTAAAAGGTGGCGTTTCCATCCTTGCACAACAATGACTTCCGAAGAGTTAGATATCGCCTTTATTAAAGCTGTAAAAAGCATAAATGACCACCAGGAACCTTTTCCTGCAGATTTATTATTACGACTTTATTCCTATTATAAAATTGCAACTAATGATCAGGACACTCCTCGAAGTAGAACTCCTCTAATAAATGCATTTAAAATAAATGCACTCTTTCAAGCACAAAATCTTACAGAAGATGAGGCGAAAAAACAATATATAGATTGTGCAGAGCATTACTTTTTATATAGAAAATAATATCTTAAGATCTAACACCACGCCTAATTAATACAAAATAAACTTAATATTAGTTTATTTTATTATATTTGATATTACTCCTCAATTGATAAGCATTTTTTTAACTAACTAATAAAAAAAATGTTTGTGAAAAACCATAATTATCGATTTAATTTTATAAATATTAAAACATTTCTAAGAAAAACAGGTCTCATTTTAATAGGGATTGTTGTTTCCTTTTTTTTCAAATTCAAACCTTAATTTGAATTTAATTTAACCAAGGATAACCTCATATACTTCTTAAATATAAACAATACCATTAAGCTGAAATACACAAGATGTATAAAATCAGCAAAAATTTTATTTAAGCAAAAGACATTATCATATTCATTAACTCTAGGTATATCCTCAGTTAATAAGTAAAAACTTAATTAAAATCCAAGTCTATTTAGTAACTTTGGATGCAATTCACTTCCCGTTTAATTAAATAAAATTTATGACTATTCATCATTTAGAAAAAAACAATTCGATTTTAAATAAGTTCATATCTGAAATAAGAGATGAAGGTATACAGAAAGACTCGCTACGTTTTAGAAATAATATATCGCGAATAGGAGAAATTTTAGGCTACGAATTAAGTAAACACTTAACTTATAGTACGCAAGAAATCACAACTTGCTTGGGAACAAAGAACATAAATTTACCTAGTAATAAAATAGTTTTATGCTCTGTATTAAGAGCTGGATTACCATTACATCAGGGCTTATTAAATTATTTTGATGATGCAGAAAGTGCTTTTATATCCGCCTATCGAAATCATTCAGTAGACGGTTCAAAATCTGAAATTATTGTGGAATATTTTGCAGCACCCTCTTTAGAAAACAAAACTTTATTATTAGCAGATCCAATGTTGGCAACAGGTCAATCTTTAATTGCCGTCTATGATGCCATTAAAAAATACGGTAATACCAATGAAATTCATTTGGTATGTGTAATCGCATCAACGGAAGGAATTGAATCTATTAAAAATCATTTTCCAGAAAACACACATCTTTGGATTGCTGCTATAGACGATGAACTAAACGACAAAGGGTATATTGTCCCTGGTTTAGGAGATGCAGGTGATTTGGCTTTTGGAAGTAAATTATAATCCCTTTATTTCAATCCTTCCAAACTACGTTTTATTGTTTCAATTTTTGCCAATGCATCTGCTTCCTTTTGACGTTCCATGCCAATAACCTTTTCAGGGGCGTTGTTTACGAATCGCTCGTTTTTTAATTTCCCTTGAACGCTTCTCAAAAAACCTTCTGTATATTTTAATTCCTCAGACAGTTTTGCAATTTCATCTTCTACATTTATTGCTCCTTCAATAGGAATAAAATATTCGTTAGATTTTACACGATAGGTTAAAGCGCCTTCAATTTTTTCTGAAATATAATCCAGCTCATCAACATTCCCCATTTTCTTAATAACCGAATCAAAAGAAGTAGCTGCGTTTATATTATTAATTACAGAAAGGTTGATTGATTCTTTGAATGAAATATTTTTCTCTTTACGAATTGTTCTAATCCCTGAAATAACTTCAGAAGCAATTTCAAAATCCTTTAATATTTCTTTATTAATTGGTTTCTCAATAGGATAAGCTGAAACAATTAATGCTTCTTCACTTTTTCTATCTTCAATTTGATGCCAAATTTCTTCAGTAATAAATGGCATATAAGGATGCAGTATTTTTAAAATATCTTCAAATGCTACTATAATTGCATCAAAAGTAAGTTTATCTACAGGTTGCTGGTAACCTGGTTTTACCATTTCCAACAACCAAGAACAAAAATCGTCCCAGATTAACTTATAAGCTGTCATTAAAGCATCTGAAAGCCTATAAGTAGAAAAGTGATCCTCCATCTCTGCAAAAGAACTTTGAAATTTAGAATCAAACCATTCTAAAGCAATTTTACTTGATTCTGGCTGTTCAATTGAGTTACTAACTTCCCAACCACTAACTAGTCTATAGGCATTAAATATTTTATTACTAAACGCTTTTCCTTGTTGGAGTTTTGTTTCATCAAATAATAAATCATTCCCAGCACCAGAACTTAACAGCATCATTCCAGATCTTACAGCATCTGCGCCATAATCATTAATTAACTTTAATGCATCAGGTGAATTACCAAGTTGCTTAGACATTTTACGACCTAAATTATCACGAACAATCCCTGTAAAATAAACATTATTAAAGGGCTTTTCATTTCTAAATTCATAACCTGCAAATATCATACGAGCCACCCAAAAGAAAATAATATCAGGTCCAGTTACTAAATCGTTTGTAGGGTAATAATAGTTGATTTCTTTATTATCGGGATTTCTAATTCCATCAAACACAGAAATTGGCCATAACCAAGCAGAAAACCAAGTATCTACAACATCGCTTTCTTGCCTTAAATCTTCAATAGTCAGTGTTTTATCTACAATTTTTTCTTGAGCTAATTTTAAAGCTTCTTCAACACTTTCTGCAACAACAAAGTCTTCTATTCCATCTCCATAGAAGTATGCAGGAATTTGTTGTCCCCATCGTAATTGGCGTGATATATTCCAATCTCTTATATTTTCTAACCAATGTCGATAGGTATTTTCAATTTTTTTAGGATATAGCTTTATATCACCATCCACTAAAACAGATTTCAAGGCTGGCTTTACAAGATCTTCCATTTTCAAAAACCATTGATCTGATAATCTAGGCTCTATAATGGCTTTTGTTCTTTCTGATGTACCAACTTTGTTTAAATAATCTTCAACTTTAGATATAGCCTCTAATCCTCGTAGTTCTTCAGAAATTTCTTTTCTAACTACAAATCTATCTTTTCCTTGATAATGCAGCCCAAAACTATTTAATGTAGCGTCTTCATTAAAAATATCAATAACTTCAAGATTATGTTTATCTCCTAAAGCTTTATCATTCATATCATGAGCTGGTGTTACTTTTAAACAACCTGTTCCAAACTCAACATCCACATAATCATCTTCAATAATTGGTATAACACGATTACAAATTGGCACGATTGTTTTTTTCCCTTTCAAGTGAGTAAAACGCTCATCATTAGGGTTGATACAAATTGCAGTATCTCCTAAAATTGTTTCGGGTCTTGTAGTAGCAACAGTTAAGGTTTCATTAGAACCTTCAATTTTATAATTGATATAATATAATTTTCCATTCTGTTCTACATATTCTACTTCTTCATCAGATAATGTGGTTTTTGCTTCAGGATCCCAATTCACCATACGGTATCCCCTGTATATAAGCCCTTTATTGTATAGATCGACAAATGTTTTAACTACAGACTCACTCATCTCAGCATCCATTGTGAACTTTGTTCTGTCCCAATCGCAAGAACAACCCAACTTTTTAAGTTGTTCCAATATAACTCCCCCATATTTATGAGTCCAATCCCAGGCATGAGTTAAAAACTCCTCTCTAGATAAATCGTTTTTATCAATACCCTGCTCTTTTAACTTGGCTACTACTTTTGCTTCTGTTGCTATAGAAGCATGATCGGTACCTGGCACCCAACAAGCATTCTTTCCTTGTAAACGAGCACGACGAATTAAAACATCTTGTATGGTATTATTAAGCATATGCCCCATATGTAATATTCCAGTAACATTTGGTGGAGGAATAACAATACTATATGGTTCTCTTTCATCTACTTCTGAATGAAAATATCCTTGTTCCATCCAGTAGCTATACCACTTATCTTCAACGTTTTGAGAATTATATTTTGCTTCTAAAGCCATTTTGGTCTAATTTTTGAAAAGTAATTTGCAAAAGTAGGTATATCTGCAAGATTATAAAAGAGATTAAATTATTTTGCAGAATGAATTAAAGTTATATACATTAGCAATAACTAAAACCCCTAATTATGAAAAAAATAGCAATTATAGCATTAATAGCTATCATCGGATTTGCACATCAAACCAATGCGCAAGCAAAAATTGAATTTAAGGCAGAAACAATTGATTATGGCGAAATCGCTAAAGGAAGTGATGGAGTTCGTGTTTTCGAATTTACAAATACTGGTGATCAACCTTTAATTATATCTGAAGTAAAATCATCTTGTGGATGTACTGTACCAAAAAAACCAGAAGGTCCTATAGCTCCTGGAGCATCTAGTGCAATTGAGGTTAAATATGATACTAAACGAGTTGGACCAATAAGAAAAACGATTACTGTTTATTCTAATGCAGAGGAACCTATAAAATCTCTTAAGATTAAAGGTAAGATTTTTGATACTGAAAAAAGTGTTTTAGAAAAAACGAAATCATAAAACACAATAATTATAAATAAAAGCTGGTTTCGATTAATTTCGTTACCAGCTTTTTTTATAGCACTTCTTTTAGATAAAATTTCTTTTTAAAAACAATACCATTTCGATTAACCTTAAGCATAATCTTTTTTCCTGCCTTAGATGCAAATAATCCAATAAGCTCATGCAATTCAAACCGATGAGTATCTTTTCCATTCACAGATATAATTTCATCCCCCTTATAGATACCCGCCAAATCCGCAGGAGAGTCTTTACGAATTTCTGAAACGATAAATCTTGGTGCTAAATAAAAACTATAAACTTCAGAAAGCGAGATACTAACCGCCCCACTTGTATCTGTTTTATCACTATCATGAAAAATTCTCTTATCCTTTACCACCACTACCCCGTCATGTTTTAGAGTTAATCCACTCATATTATAATGAAAGGGAGCCTTAAATTGCCCATTCTTTTTTAAAGATATTTTATTATTCGGATAATCATAAATAATCGTGAAACGCTTTAAGATATCTCCTCCAATACTTCCATCCCTTTCTTTAAAAAATTTAATGTTTTCCATAGATTCCTTATCAGGAAATGCAACTTTCACATTTTTAAGTTGAAAATTACCAATTTGAATTTTTGTTAGTTTAGATCTTTTTCCAAAAATACCCCCACTTAGTCCTTGTCCCAGAAAATCATCAAAAGATTTTTTTAATGTTGAATTTAAAAAATCTTTATCATCAAAAATCCATATAGCATCACTTGAACCAGAGTCTATTAAAAGCGTGACTTCTTTAGACATTGTTGGGGTTACAACATCCAAATCTAAATATGCTTTTTTATTTTGAAACTTAATGTCAAACACTTCACATTTTTTACATTTTTTAGGCAGATATGTTTTTGGATTATAAAAAGTTAATCTTTTAGAGGTATAATTTGTTTTAACAATAAAATTTCTAAAAAACTCAAAACCCACGATACCATGAATTGGTATCCCCATACGAGTAGAAAGGTTGAGAGACTTATCATAAATAACAAATACTGTATGGTCATTGTCTATTGCTTTCCCAATTTTTAAAGTATTGTTTTTACTCTTTAAGGCGGTAATACTTCCTCCTTCTCCTAATCCTCTAATTTTTACTGTTTCTGTATTATTAAGTTGAAGCGAATCCACTTCAGATAGGCTAAACATAATTGTAGAACTCACTCCGGTATCTAACAAAAAAGTTAATGGACTGCCATTAACTTCAACTGGGATGACCACTAAATTATTTATTAGTTTAAAAGAAATATTATCTTTATTAGAAGATTCTGGAAGAGAAAAACCAGTTTGCGCATATCCATTTGCACTTATGCAAAATAGAATAGCTATAAGGACTATTAATCGTTTTATTTTTCTAGCGGTTTTCAATAAGCTTAAGTTAGCTAAAAATACCAAAAGAGAAATAAATAAGGGTAAGATTTAAGAAATATTTTGCAACTTTGCTTTTTAAATTCATTTC
>CAJXYJ010000116.1 GCA_913063255.1 uncultured Flavobacteriales bacterium
AATTTCAAAAAAATCGCCTTTAAAACTCATGGTAGTAAACAAGAGTCCTAAAGCCAGAACAGGAACTAATATTTTCTTTTTCATGCCTAATGCCCTATTAGCAGGGTAACTATTTTAATTTATTTTGTCTAGAATCTTTTCCATTGCTATTTTAATGGACTCATAAGGTAATTTATCTTTACCAAGGTATAAAAAGAATAGGGTAAATTCTGAATCCTCTTCGCTTTTTAACAAATGTTTTTGAAGTCTATAAGCTTCTCTTAGCTGTCTTTTTATCCTATTTCTGTCTACCGCATTTTTAAAATTCCTTTTTGGAACCGCAAACCCAGCTTGTGTTTTTTTAAAGTTTACCATTGGAAGATAAAACACTTTTATAGGAAATTTTGAAAACGATTTTCCCTCTTTAAAAAGAAGTTCTATGGTTTTTTTACTTTTGAGTTTTTCAGATTTTGGAAAGCGAAAATTCATGGAAGTAAAAGTAAGTAATCTGAAAGAGTATTGGTTCTTATTTAAAATCCAATATCTAAATCTAATCTAATTCTATTTCCTGTCTCTTTTGATATTCCAAACGGAATTAATTGTTCCACCATAAAGCACCTTACTTTTAACCTAAAGTTTTTACGAATTAAATAGGCGGCATTTAACTCTAAGCCTTTAAAATTACTCAGCCTACCATCTGGAGAACCATAGGAAGAGTAATCCCAACGGACCCAATCGTTTTGAGCTAAGAAATCTACTATGGCATATTTTTCAATATAACTAAAGGTAGTACCAACAGCCCAATCTCCTCGAGTTTTTAATTTTCCTATACCAATAGATGCAACGACTCCCTGTTTTTGATTTTTAAATGATATTGGAATAGAATCGTAACGATTTAAATTTTCTAAATTATGATAATAATCCAATCCAACTATTATATTTGGTTTTTCAATTATTGTTGCATTAGTTCCAATTTGAAGAATGGAATAGTCTAAATAATATGTTTCATTTCCATCAGGAATATTAGGCATCTCATGAAAATAATAAAAAGACGGAAACACTGTGAGTTTTTTATTAATATGAGAAGTAACCACCTGAAACCCCTGAAAATATTGATCTTGATCGAAAGTAGTTCCTGAAGTTCCTAAAATAAAATGACCTCCATTTAACTGAAGTGACTGTATGAATGAATTTTCAAAAGGAATTAATCCGCTTATAAAAACACCATCCGGAAACACATTATCGCTCCAAAATAATTCGTTTTGTTTTACGAAAGGGAAAGTGTTTTTTCCCAACCAACCAGAAATTTTTTTATAATGTGCTTTAAAATATAGCTTTTCAAAACCGATAGGGATTGTGCTAAATTCCTTAAACCCTTCTCCCAAAGTTAAATGTGGGTCCTGTTGTTTTTCTCGAAACCCTGTTCTAATTCGCATTCCAAATTCAGCCCATTCTATGAGTTGATAATTCATTCCGAAGCGAAAGCGATACCTTAAACGAGAACGATTGTCACGGTATGTACCATCTGATTTACGAGAATTCCAATCCTGCTCTATTCTAAACCTAAAATCACCTGTAAATGTCACCCTTTTCATCTTTATTGAATCTGTTTGAGAATATAGAAAAGGAGAACTTAATAGTAAGAAAAAAAAGTATAAAATTAGATATTTTAGAAACATTATAAGACCAAATAGTCTTATAAATTTACAAGATTAAAACAAGGTGACCAAAAAAATAAAAAAGTATCTTTATTTTAAACCATAAATAAAATCCATATCTGGTTTTTCAGTGTAATAATAATGAATCCAGATATAAACATGATTAAATAAAGCAATTAGTAGTGCAGCTTTAGAAAGAAACAAGAATCCTGGAACCCATAAAATAAAAAAACCAAAAACGTACATACCATTGGATGTATATTTAAAAATTCCTTTACTAACCATAGGAAATGATTTTGCTTTTTCTGGCTCAAAATGATCTATCCCAAAAGCTCTATCCATTCCAAAATATTTTTTTACAGAATAAAATAAATATACAGCAGGGATAAATAAAATTATAGATATAAGGTAACCAACATAAGGGTTTATAGCGAAAGTATTGGCGTTTGAAATCGCTAAAAGAGTTAATGTAATAGGTCTTGATAAGATTAATATTGCAAAACCGACCTTATAATAAACAAAGCCCTTTTTGCCGAATGAATTTGAAATTGTTTGAGAATACAATTCTAATCGCCAACAGACTAAAACATAGATTTGATGAATAATTGGGGACCCTATTGCTATATATAACCAACTTTTTGTAGAGACTCCCCACAACTCACCGGCAAGATACGATGGGTAATTACCATATATAAACGCAATAGCCCATAAGGACACTAAAAGAAAAACGAAGTGAGATAATTGATTTTTAAACAGCATTATCATTCTTTAAAGGAACATTCAGGTGTAAGTGATTCCAACAAGCGTTAAAGCATAGGTCTAAGTAAAAGTAAGAATGTTATCTGGAGTAAAAAAAATTATAATGAAAAAGGGCGCTTTCGCGCCCTAATACTTAAAATTGGATTCAATCAACCAACCAATTTTAATCAATCAACTTAAACAACTAATCATACCCCAAAAATACAACCACATTTAAGCTTGTTTTATGACATTGCATGTCACTGGGAAATATTTAACACTTTAAAGTAAACTAAAAAAAAGCGGACGCTTTCGCGCCCGCATACTTAAAATTGGGGATATTAAGTAGGTCCATTATAGATCACTCAATCAATTTATTAACTACAAACAATTGTGCCTCAAAAATAAGCTTGTTGTTTTTATTTGCAAATGAAGTCCCTTTAAACGTCTACTGTATTTAATTTATTGTAATCTTCTTTTTCAAAAGAACTTCGGTTTTAAACCCTTTAACTTTTCCTTTTTTATATACTTTTTGTTCGTATTCCAAACTGTTTAATCGCTCATTAAACTCGTCTAAATAATCTCCGAAAAGAACTATTCCAGAGTTATTAGAATCGAATTCTTTGCTAGAATAATAAATGTTCAATACAGGAATTTTAAACCCCAAAACGTTTTTATTAATGACTTCGGTTATAGACAACTTTAAATGGTTAGTCGTTTTACTTGCGAGATCAAACACATGTCTAAAACTTTCGTATTTATTTATTGCATCACTTCTGTTTTGTGGCGATTTTTTTGAATTAAAAACATAATTAAACGTTTCAAAGAATGTCTTTCCTTTTTTTTCAAAAACTTGATACACTACTTCTAATCTGTAATTTATTTTCATTATTCTTTTATGGTTATTAATTCTTCAGCGATACTGGACTCTTCTTTATTTAGGGCCTCTCCTTTTAAAGAAGTTAATAACTCTTTTAATTTTTCTGTATTATCCAAAGGAACCGTTTCTGAAATAAAATCTATTTGCATTAAAAGGTTTCTAACACTTCTTATTGTCTTTAGTTTTATAGGGTTTTGTTCTGGATTATTTATAGTATTGTATTCTATTATTAAAAGTTTTGTTTGTATCATAGACACTTATATTCGCTGGTTGTATTAAAAATTAAAAACTTAATTGTAACCCCTTTTTAATTGTTAACATTAAAAATTTCATCAATTAAGTCCAACTCTAAATAGTTTAAGGGCCTTCCTTTAATCGCTGTTAGTTTTTTTAGGATGATTGCTTTTTTATCTTCAGCAAGATCATCAATGCTTAGGTCTGCAGTTAATAATAATTCATTCACTTTCTTAATTGCTTCAAGTCTTTTACCATCTTCTTCAATACGTTTTTTCACCATATATTCTAGTAAGACTAAATTTCTACGTATCATATTGTTAATTTTCTACAAAAGTATCGCAGTGTTGATTTTAGCAATATGACATACGATGTCATGAATTAATAAAAATTTGTTAATTTTACTTGTATCAATCTAACACCAATAATGAAAAAATATACATCCTTAGGAGATATACTAATAGGTTTTCGAAACCTAAATAATATTTCACAAGCAGATCTTGCTGGGAAATTTGACGTTGACATTAGGACTATTATTAGGTGGGAAAAAAACGAAACCTTATTAAAACCTGAAAAGGAAGAAGAAATAGCCAACATTACATTTATACCACATCAAGTAATAAGAAACCTAAATGCTACAACCCCCATACATACTTATTATGATTTTGGTTTAAGAAAATATTCCCTTTCGCCATTGTTTCAAAACTTACCCGAAGTAAGATGGATTAAAGAGAGTATAGACAGTATTCATGATAAAATAAGGCCCATACAAACCGAAAAAGACATAGATAATATTATTAGATACACACAATTACAGAGAGATTCGTTAAAATCAACCTCTTCACAATTAATACGAGAAGCAGCAAGAATTTTCCCTGAACTTAATTTAATTGTAACTGATGTACTTGGAAATTATGCAGGCCATAGTTTATATTTTCCATTGAGTTTTGAAACATATCAAAAAATAAAAGTTCAAAAACTCATGGAAAATGATTTAACTATTAGTGACTTGGTAAACTATAAAGATCAATCACCCCCAGTTTTTTACTGCCATAGTATTACGGCAGATTGCAATGAAAACTTTTTTGTAATAATTGGAGCAGCCTTAAAATTTTATAGGGACACACCAATAGATAAAAACTACATTTATGCCATAATAACTTCTAGGTACGATTCTTATAATATGAGCAAAAGTTTAGGTGTTGATCTAATTTGGGAAGACTTTGATCAACAAAAAAAGCTTAATTTAAAAGTTCCCCCTAGATTGCTTGAAGGTAATTTCACAGAATTTTTTAAATAAAAAACCCTACGACACATAAAAGTTAAGTATAGTAGGGCTAGGTTTTCTATTAGAAAAAACAGAAGCTATTTCACATTATAACTATTGTTTTCTAAATTAATATCTGCCATTAATTGAGAGGCGTCAATAGTGATATTTTTAACTTTTTTGTTTTTTTCAATGGTAAAAGTATAGTTTGGATTTGCCCAAGCCCAACCAGTTAAGATTGTCCAATCCTGATTTTCATTCGGTTTGTTTTTACGCATCATTTGTAATGGAACATAATAGGTTCCTACAGAACCATCTTCATAAGTTACATTAATATCTAATGGCATTGGCATTAATCCTATACGCTCAAGGGATACTGTAGTTTTGTTAGCTTCAGTTGTCACATTTTTAATTCCGTAATCTATAGTGTTTGTGGTTTGTGCAAAATCCATTAAGTACCAATCCAATTCTGCTCCAGAAACTTTTTCTGCAACACGAATAAAATCGTTTGGTGTAGGGTGCTTAAATTTCCATTCGTTATAATATCGTTTAATGGTTTCGTCTAAGTTTTCTTTTCCAATAACATAACCCAATTGAGCTAGAAAAACAGAACCTTTACTATAAGCGTTAATTCCGTAACCTTGATTAGTTAGATAGCGATCTGCATGAGTAGTTAAAGGTTGTTCATTTCCCGTACTAACATTGTAATTATATCCACGATACGAACCTGATACAGGATTTACTTTGTTTTCTTTCATCACATCATTCATTGCCCATCCCGAAATATAACTCGTAAAGCCTTCATCCATCCACTCGTGTTTTAATTCGTTAGTAGCTAATAAAAACTGAAACCAGGTATGTGCCATTTCATGAGCAGTTACGCCAATAAGACTATTTAGTTTTCTTCCTCCAGTAATCAAGGTACACATTGCGTATTCCATACCCCCATCACCACCCTGTATCACAGAATATTGCTTGTAAGGGTATTCACCAATATGGGCATTAAAATAAGTCAGTAAATCGGCTGTTATTGGCTGAAGTGCTTTCCAATTTTCAATAATCTCTGGATTATTTTTATAGTAAAAATTTAAAGTTACCCCATTTGGACCTTCGATACTGTCGTGAATATATTCATTATCTGCAACCCAGGTAAAATCATGAACATCAGGCGCATTAAAATGCCAAGTTCTTGTTTTTCCTTTAGATTTTTTTCCAAGACCATCCTTATCTCCGTTTTGAAGATATCCAGTTCCTCCAATAATGTAATCTTTATTAAGTGTAATTTTTATATCAAAGTCACCCCAAACGCCATGGAATTCACGACCAATATAGGAATCTGCATGCCAACCTTCAAAATCATATTCCGCTAATTTCGGATACCATTGTGTCATAGAATACGCAACACCTTCAGCACTATTTCTACCAGAACGTCTAATTTGTAAAGGCACCTGTGCGTCCCAATTCATATTAAAAACAGTAGAGATATTAGGTGTTAACGGAGTGTTTAACGTAACCTCTAAAACGGTACCAACAATTTTATATTTTAATCCCTTCCCGTCTTGTGTGAGTTTAGTTGGTTTAATATAACCAATTTCATCTGGAGAAAGTTTCGAAATACGATCCCCAACTCTACCATCAGGATCAGAAATAGTTAAAGACCTAACATCCATATCACTTCCTGGCTGAAAAGCATTAAAGTATAAATGATAAAACACCCGATAAATAGTATCGGGTGAATTATTTGTATAGGTTAACTCTTGAGTTCCTTTATATTGATGGGTTTCGACATCTAAATCGATTTCCATTTTATAATCAACCCTTTGTTGCCAATAACTTGTGTTATTTTGTGCCGAAGCAATAGTAATAAAAAGGGCGAAAACCCCACCAATAATAAATTTCATAGAGTATTATATTTTACTTGCTAAAATTAAAGCGTTATATAAATTAGCCATTTTTCCAGAAGTTGAAATGGTATTAAATGGTTTTACATTAGATTCTTCTCCACCTAAAACTACAGGTGAATTAGAAGTTAATCCGCTATCCATTAATACTTGTTTTACCTGAGAAGCTGAAAGTTTTGGGAAATAAGAACGAATCATTGCTGCAACACCCGCTACATTAGGAGAAGCCATAGATGTTCCTTGTAAGTATTTATACTCATTTAATTGAACTGTAGACCAAATCTTAACTCCAGGTGAAAATAAATCTACACTTGTAGCTCCGTAATTAGAAAAAGTTGCAACTAAATCTTTTCCATATTTATAATTTAAAGCACCAATGGTAATAAAGTTATCGCTTATTTCTTCACCAGTTCCAACTTGATCACTTGGATAGCTTTGAACTACATCTAAATCAACACCATCATTTCCTGAAGCATTAACGATTAAAACATCGTTTTTTGCAGCATATTTTATAGCGTCCCACACCCATTCTGGATGAGGAGAATAAGCTTTTCCGAAGCTAGTGTTTATCACTTTTGCCCCATTATCTACAGCATAACGAATAGCCAACGCCACATCTTTATCATACTCATCACCATCTGGCACGGCTCTTACTGCCATGATTTCAACATTTTGAGCTACACCGTCCATACCAATACCATTACCACGCTGAGCTGCTATAATTCCAGCAACGTGAGTACCGTGCATCACGTCTTCCTTTTTAGGGTCTGGACCATCTACATCGTTGTTTCCGTATTTATTATCACTAAAATCATCTGGGTTATCACCAAGAGCTGATCTAAAGTCTTTCTCTAAATTAAAATGAGTATCCATTCTTCCGCCAAAATATTCAACTCCTCCATTTAATTGTTCAATAAGCTCTGGTATAGAGCTACCATATCCTAACATTTGAGTAAGGATTCCAATTTGAACTTGTTCTTTCTCATTAGGGTTGCTTATTGCCGCTAATTCTTCAGCAGTATAATCTTCTTTTCCAACTTTTTTTGAAATGGTTCTGTGTGCTGGCTTTATATCAGACAACATTTTGCCATATCGTTCTTTATTTGAATTGGTTTGAACCGTTTCTTTATCATATTCCGCCTTTGCTTTTTGGTACATTGCAAAAGATGTTTTGTCTTCTTCGCTAATATCAGATTCGTTTTTTCCTGAAAACTGAGCATCGTATTTTCTTATGATACGAGTAAACTCTAAATTTTCACCAACAATATCTCCTAGGAAATTCCATCCGTGAATATCATCTATATATCCATTTTTATCGTCATCAATACCATTATTAGGAATTTCTCCTTTGTTAACCCATATCACATTTTTAAGGTCTTCGTGCTCAATGTCAATACCACTATCAATTACTGCAATAATAACATTAGTTCCTTTTAAATTAGGAATTATCTCAGCATAAGCTCTATTTACACTCATTCCAGGAATAGTGTCATTAGCTAAATCTGCATAAGACCATGTTTTAAGCTGATCTCCTTCTACTGCAGCTACTTTTGTAGGTTGACTGTCAATACTTTTAAGGGGCGCTGTTGAAATAGGCGCAACGCTACTTCCACAACTTGCTAGAAATAATGCTGTTGAGCCTGCAAAAAATAAGTTTTTTAAATTTTTCATTTTTTATAATTAATTAAAGAATTCATTTATTGTAAAACACTCGTTTAGCCGAACACCTTTTTCTGTATGTTTTACGGTAATTATTGGGTTATGAGCATCGTGCTCTAAAAATAAATAGTAATTATTGTCGGCTGCCAAATTTAGAAATTTTTCTTTCTCTGGCATGGTTAATAAAGG
>CAJXYJ010000117.1 GCA_913063255.1 uncultured Flavobacteriales bacterium
TTTATAAATTAGAAACTAAGATTCCTTCTATGCGCTGGGAAGATGCTGTTAAAGTAGCCTTATGTTTTGGTTGGATTGATAGCACAGTAAAAAGTTTAGGAGAGGGAAAACGTCGCCAATACTTTTGTCCTCGTAATCCAAAGAGTACTTGGAGTGCATTAAATAAAAGGTATATAATAGAATTGGAAACTGGTGGATTAATTCATGAAAGTGGTTGGAAAACTATCGAATTAGCAAAAAATACAGGAACCTGGACAGCCATGGATGATGTTGAAAATTTAATTATTCCTAAAGAACTTCAGAAAGCATTTTCAAAAAGTCCAAATGCTTTTAAAAATTATCAAAACTTCGCTCCTAGTTATCGCAAAGGATATCTTTCTTGGTTGTACCAAGCAAAACGGGATGCTACCAAAGAAAAAAGGATTTTGGAAATCATCAATCTTTGTGAAGCCAATATTAAAAACAGAGGTGAATGGTGACTATTTGAATTTAAAATTAAAGATGATTTTTATGTGGAGAGTCTAGAAATTTATAAAACACTAAGCATAGATAGTCCCTTTCAAATTAAACTATCTTTGCAAGAATTCTATGTAAAACGATTCTATGCACTTTAGTGATCTTGATCTAAACAAACCTCTCTTAAAAGCAATTTTCGAGAAAAATTATGAAACTCCTACAAAGGTTCAACAACAAACCATTCCTTTAGTTTTAGCTAAAAAAGATGTGATTGTTTCGGCACAAACAGGAACTGGAAAAACTGCAGCTTTTGCCCTACCTATATTGCAATTGTTGTTTCATCAACAGGATGCGAATAAAGAACAAAAAAACATAAGAGCCTTGATCGTAAGCCCAACAAGAGAGCTTGCACAACAGATTAATGAAGAATTTACGGACTACTCTAAATATACCAACCTAAGTTCCATGGTAATATATGGAGGTGTATCTATAGACTCTCAAAAAAAAGTGCTTAAAAAAGGAGTCGATATTTTAATCGCAACACCGGGAAGATTGCTAGACCTTTGTAAACAGGAAATCGTCGATCTTAGTACTGTTGAAATATTAGTACTCGATGAAGCAGATTTAATGTTGGATATGGGATTCATTGACGATATTAAAAAAATTAATCAGTTATGTCCAAACGAAAAACAAGTGCTATTGTTTTCTGCAACCATGCCTCCAAAAGTGGTTTACTTTGCTAAAGGTTTATTATCCAATCCTGAAATAGTAGTCATAAGTTCAGAAAAAAAGGAGATAACTAAAATAAAACAACTGTTATATTATGTACCAAAGCCTAATAAAATAGAGCTTTGTTTGCATTTATTAAGAAATACTATAAAAGGGAACATCCTTATTTTTAGAAGAACTAGAAAGGGAGTGGATAATTTAGAACAAACCCTTTTAAAAAATGGTTTTAAAGTAGAGACTTTACATGGAGAAAAAAGTCAAAACTTACGACAAAACGCATTAAATAAGTTCAAAAATAATGAAGTAAATATCTTAATTGCTACCGATGTCGCTTCCAGAGGTATAGATATTGAGGATTTAGATGCAGTGATTAATTTTGACCTTCCTAATGTTTCTGAAACTTATGTACACCGAATTGGTAGAACGGGTCGGGCAGGAAAAAAAGGTACTTCCTATTCTTTTTGTTCGATAGATGAAAAGAACTATGTTGTCGATATTCAAAAAACAATTAAGAAAGCTATCCCTGTTGTAGAAGACCACCCCTTCGCTTTGAAACCAAAAGCAAAAACAAAAAATAAAGCAAAAGGGAAAGATCACAAAAAAAATAGTACTCCTAAACATAAAAAAAGTCGGAAATCAACTGCTTCAAAGAAAAACAAGAAGCGTTGGTATTAATTTGAAAAATAAATTTACTGAAGATAAATACGTTTTTTCTTTAAACTATTATTTCTTTAAAACATACACTTCTTTTTTTAAAAGTCTATATTTGCGCGCTTTAAAAATATACTGAAATGCAACGTTTACTCAAAAATTTTACCTTCAATCCTAAGAACGATATCTTATCTGGTCTTACGGTTGCCCTTGCCCTTGTACCCGAAGCGGTAGCCTTTGCTTTTGTAGCAGGGATAGATCCATTAGTAGGGTTATATGGTGCATTTATGATGGGAATTGTCACCGCAGTTTTTGGCGGAAGACCCGGAATGATTTCAGGAGCGACTGGTGCGATGGCAGTAGTAATGGTGCATTTAATCCAAAAGGGAAATGAAGTAGGTGTCGGATTAGAAACACCCATAGAAAATTTGGGACTTCAATGGTTGTTTATCACTTTACTTTTTGTAGGTGCCATTCAAATCTCAGCAGGTGTATTTAAATTAGGGAAATTTGTTAGGCTTATCCCCCATTCGGTAATGATGGGTTTTGTAAACGGATTGGCAATAGTTATATTTTTATCCCAACTAGGCCTTTTTAAAGAAACCGTAAATGGAGAGAAAGAATGGATGCAAGGATCTAATCTTTGGATAATGCTTGGTTTTGTTGGACTTACTATGGCGATTATGTTTCTACTTCCTAAAGTAACCAAAAAAGTTCCCGCTGCTCTTGTTGCCATTATTGTGGTTGCAGCGATTACTATTTTCGGAGATGTTGGAGTTAGTACCGTAGGTTCTTTTATTGCAGATGGAGGTGGTGAAGGATTACAAGGATCCATGCCTACTTTTCAAGCACAAATTTTTGGTTTATTCGATACTTTAGCAGGTAACTGGGGATTAATTCTATCAACAGCAGTCTTATTAGCAGCCGTTGGATTAATTGAATCTTTAATGACGCTTAACCTCATTGATGACATGACAGAGACTCGTGGTAGTGGAAATAGAGAATGTGTTGCTCAAGGTGGAGCAAACATCCTTAACGGTCTGTTTGGCGGTATGGGTGGCTGTGCCATGATTGGCCAATCTATCATCAATGTAAATTCTGGAGGTCGTGGTCGATTATCAGGTATTGTAGCGGCTTTAGCATTATTAGGCTTTGTACTATTTGGTGCGCCACTTATTGAACAAATTCCAATTGCTGCTCTAGTAGGTGTTATGTTTATGGTCGTTATCGGAACTTTTGCTTGGAGTAGTTTTAGAATATTACATAAAATTCCTCTTGCAGATGCCATCGTATTAATTACAGTTTCTGCGGTAACCGTTTGGCAAGATTTAGCTATTGCAGTTATTATTGGTGTTATTATGTCGGCACTTGTCTTTTCTTGGCAAAATGCAACAATGATTCGTGCACGCAAAAGAATTAAAGAAAATGGAACTAAAGTTTATGAAATCTGGGGGCCTTTATTTTTTGGGTCTTCGCAATCGTTTAATGGTAAATTCGACTTTAAAACAGATCCCGATTCTATTGAAATCGATTTTATAGAATCTAAAGTTGGGGATCATTCAGGTATTGAAGCTTTACAAAGTGTTACTAATAAATATATCGCTTTAGGCAAAAACATTAAGCTTACTCACTTAAGTCCGGAATGTAAAATGATTTTACTAAAAGCAAATCCAGAATTCGAAAACATTATCGAATCTTCTATCGAAGATCCTCGCTATCATGTGGTAACGAATCTGTTGGATAGTGACGTTTAGAAAGTTATCTTTAAGGTCAAATTAACTAATGACCGAACTATTTTCAAATATTGATTTTTTACTAGTTCTCATTCTATTTTTTGCAGGAGTACTCGCTTTTTCAATTTCTACAATTAGCGGAGGTGGTGGCGCATTAATGCTGATTCCATTATTAAATTTTATCGTTGGAACTACTAAAACAGCTCCTATAATAAATCTTGGGGCATTTATAAGTAGACCTTCCCGAATTATTATTTTTTGGAAAAATATTGTTTGGAAAGTATTTTGGTATTATGTTCCTTCTGCTATGCTAGGTGCTGTAATCGCTGCTTATTTCTTTTCTGAAATAAAAATAGCTTGGCTTCAAATAATCATTGCACTCTTTTTAATAAGTACCTTTTTTCAATATCGATTCGGAAAAAAAGAACGCTCCTTCCATGTTCAACTATGGCATTTTATTCCTTTAGGATTTTTAGTTTCTATAGTGGGAACTTTTACAGGTGGAATGGGTCCTGTTCTTAATCCCTTTTACCTAAATGCAGGAATTACAAAAGAAGAATTAGTAGGTACCAAAGCAGCCAATTCATTTTTCCTTGGAATTGCACAAATTAGTAGTTATACTTTTTTTGGCATCCTCACCACAGAACTTTGGATTTATGGAATTACCTTAGGTATTGGCGCAACTTTCGGAAACTTTATAGGAAAACGATTGTTAGCGAAAATAAGTAGTTTAATGTTCAGAAAATTGGTAATCATTATTATGGTAATTAGCGGTATTTTATTACTTATTAAAGGGGTATCGAGCTTATCTTAATTCTTGAATTGTTAATTTTTTAGATTGACTGAATTTTACTGTTTTCATTTTCTATCTTTAGAATCTTAATAAAAACAAAATCCAACTATGAAGAATATATTTACTATGATATTGCTATGCCTTGCAGTATCCATTTCTGCTCAAGAAATATCTATGGACATATTGAAAGATATGAAACCAAGAAATATTGGTCCCGGTGGTATGTCTGGTAGAGTAACTGCAATAGATGTAGTGACGAACAGTCCAGATGTGATGTATGTTGGGACTGCTTCAGGTGGTCTTTGGAAATCTGAAAGTGGAGGAATTACATGGAATCCAATTTTTGAAAATGAAGCAACAGCTTCTATTGGAGCAGTGGCGATTCAGCAATCCAATCCATCCGTAATTTGGTTAGGTACTGGAGAAGGAAACCCAAGAAATAGTCTAAATGGTGGTTATGGAGTCTATCGTTCTTTAGACGGCGGAAAGAATTGGGACCTTATGGGACTCGAAAACACACGCCATATCCATCGAATTATAATAGACCCAAGCAATCCGAATGTGATTTATGTTGGAGCTATTGGATCTCCTTGGGGGGAACATGAAGAAAGAGGAGTTTTTAAAACTACCGATGGTGGTAAAACTTGGAGTAAAATACTTTATTCAAATATTAAAACTGGTGTTGGTGATATGGTAATGGATCCCTCAAATCCTAACAAACTAATAGTTGCTTTATGGGAGCACAAACGAGACCCATGGTTTTTTAATTCTGGTGGGGAAGGCTCTGGTATTTTCATCACACATAATGGTGGGGAAACCTGGGAAGAACGTACCGACAAAGATGGTTTACCAAAAGGAGATTTGGGACGTATTGGCTTAGCAATAGCTAAAAACAAACCCAATATTGTATATGCTCTTATAGAAGCCAAAAAGAATGCTTTATATAAAAGTGAAGACGGAGGATTTACTTTTGAAAAGATAAATGACAAAAGTGATATTGGAAATCGACCATTCTATTATAGCGATATTTTTGTAGATCCTCAAAATGAGAATAGAGTCTATTCTGTATTTACCTATGTAAATGTTTCAGAAGATGGCGGGAAAAACTTCTCTCAATTAATGCCAGCTTATGGTGTTGATAATGGTGTACACCCAGATCATCACGCTTGGTGGATTCATCCAGATAACGGCAACTTTATGATTGACGGAAATGATGGAGGGATGAACATTACTCATGATGGTGGAAAAACTTGGCGATTTATTGGAAATCTTCCTGTTGCTCAATTTTACCATATTGCAGTAGATAATGAAATTCCATATAATGTATATGGAGGAATGCAAGACAATGGAAGTTGGAGAGGTCCTGCTTATGTTTGGCGTTCGCAAGGAATAAAAAATGATTATTGGCAAGAAATTTCTTTTGGTGATGGATTTGATGTGGTACCAGACAAAGACGACAGTCGTTATGGTTGGACGATGAGTCAACAGGGTTATGTAGATCGCTACGATTGGCAAACTAGAAATAATTACACAGTACGACCTACACATCCAGATGCTGATGTAAAGCTTCGTTTTAATTGGAATTCAGCCATAAATATTGATCCTTTTAATAATAGCACTATTTATTTTGGAAGTCAGTTTGTACATAAGTCAACCGACAAAGGACTTACTTGGGAAATCATTTCAGAAGACCTAACCACCAACGATCCTGAAAAACAAAAACAAAACGAAAGTGGTGGAATTACTTTGGATGCCACTGGCGCAGAAAACCATACTACTATTTTAGTTATCGAACCTTCGCCATTAGAAAAAGATATGCTTTGGGTCGCTACCGATGATGGACGTGTTCATTATACCCAAAATGGAGGAAATGACTGGAATGAAGTTTCTAATAATTTATCAGGATTACCAGAAGGAAGTTGGATTACTCAAATTAAAGCCTCTAATAAAAACAAAGGAGAAGCTTTATTAATTGCCAACGATTACCGAAGGTTCAATTATGAGCCTTATGCATATAGAACTAGTAATTACGGAAAGTCATGGCAAAGAATAGTTGATAAAGATGATGTTTTAAGTTATGCACTCTGTATTATTGAAGATCCTGTAGAAAAGAATCTATTGTTTTTAGGTACAGATGATGGATTATATTTATCCATAAATGCTGGAGAATCTTGGAATAAATGGACCAATGGATTCCCTACCGTTCCGGTTAAGGATTTAGTAATTCAAGAAAGAGAAAATGATTTGGTGATCGGAACATTTGGTCGAGCTGCTTGGGTTTTAGATGATTTAAGACCTTTACGCGCTATTGCAAAAGATGATAAGGTATTAGATTCAGATATAGTATTATTTGAAACGCCAGATGCTTATCAAGTTTCCTATCAACAGCCAACGGGAAGTAGATTTGGAGCAGATGCCATTTTTAATGGAGAGAATAGAGCTTATGGAGCGAGAATACCTTATTATTTTCAAAAGATAGAAGAGGATGCTTCGACAGAGGAAGAAGAAGAAAAAGATACTTCGACAAGCTCAGAAACAGAGGAAGAAGAAGATGTGGATGAAAAGGCTAACGAGGGCAAACATAAAGATTCTATTTATTTGAAAATTTATGATGGAGATCGTTTGATTAGAAGTTTAAAGAGAAAAACACCCGACAGTACTGGTATTTATCATTGGCGATGGTCCATGAATGAAGCTGGAGTGGATAGACCTTCTCGTAAAATTGAAGAGCGTAAAGATGAACCAAGAGGTGTTTCGGTTAAACCAGGAACTTATCGTTTAGAATTAAAGTACTTGGATAATTTAACTTCTAGTTCCGTTAAAATTAAAAGTGATCCACGAGTTGAAATTTCAGAAAAGGCAATTAATGAAACTTATCAAACTGGAAAAGAATTAGAAGCGATGACTCAAGTAACAACAAATGCTGTTAAACAATTAGTGGAAAGTAAAAATATCGCTAAAAAATACAAAAGTGACTTGACTAAAAAGGATAAGGTTTTATATAAAGAAGAAATCAAATCAAGCAAGGAAGTTATAAAAAGAATTGATTCTATAATTGACAGTTATTTAGGCAAAGAAGACAAGAGACAAGGAATTACAAATAGTGACTATGTTTCAGTTACGCAAAGACTTGGAACTGCAAGATGGTATTCTGGTAGTAGACCCAATGGAATTACAAAAACTGAAACAATATTAATTAAACAATTAAAAACACAATTAGATTCATTATTAAAAGAAACTAATTCGTTTTTTAGCTCGGAATGGACAGATTATAAAGTGGAAATGAATCGGTTAGATTTATCCCCTTTTAAAAAGACACAATCATTTATTATAAAAGAAGAATAGTGTTCGCCAAAAAATATTTGATAACACAAGGAATCTCATTATCTTTAAAACCAACTAAAAATAAACAATTATGAAAAAAATAGGATTATCCATTATAGCAATAGCTCTTATAGCATTTATCTCTTGTAAAGAAGAAAAGAAAGAAACGAAAGAAGAGCTTAAAAAAACAGAAGAAGTTAAAAAAGAAGTTGAGCCTTCTATTAGTTCGACAGATAAAAAAGAAATTATGGTTCGTTTAGAGGCTAAAAGTGAAAGTAAAGCTACTGGAAAGTTGCATCTAAAAGAAGTAGACGGTGTGGTTTCATTAGAAGCTAAGTTTATGGGCTTAACCCCTGGAATGCATGCCATACATATTCATGAAAAAGCGGATTGCTCATCTGCAGATGGGAAATCTTCGGGAGGACATTGGAATCCTACCTTTAAAAATCATGGTAAATGGGGAGATGAAAATGGTTTTCATAAAGGAGATATAGGTAATTTTGAAGTAAGTGAAAACGGTCAGGGAAAAGTTATGATGAAAACTAATGAATGGTGTATTGGATGTGATGATGAAACAAAAAATATTGTAGGTAAAGCTATAATTGTTCATCAAGGTACTGATGATTTTGTATCACAACCTTCTGGTGCTGCAGGTG
>CAJXYJ010000118.1 GCA_913063255.1 uncultured Flavobacteriales bacterium
TATTGAAAGGAAGTTTTATCAGCATTTATGTGATATGTTGGTGGAGTCTGTTAAATCTTTAACCATATCTGAAGCTGAGATAAAAAGACGTTTTAAATTTACCAATATCGAAGAAATACATAAGGTTGAAAATGAAAATAAAAACCTGATGCTAATGTGTGCTCATTACGGTAGTTGGGAATGGATTTTTATTCTTCAGAAGTCGGTTAAATATAAAGGCTATGCGGTTTACAAAAAACTTGGGAATAAATATTTTGATAAGCTGGTAAAAAAAATAAGAGCAAAATACAACACCTACCTTATTACGACAAAACAAACCTTTACTAGTATAAGACAATCTAAAAGTAGTGGAGAACTAGCTATGTATGGTTTTCTGTCAGATCAATCTCCAAAAGTAAAAAGTGCTCATCACTGGAAAGAATTCATGAATATTAAAGTTCCTGTACATACTGGTGCAGAAAAATTAGCTAAAGATTTAGACATGGCAGTCATGTTTTTTAAAACCAAAAAAATAAAAAGAGGCTATTACGAAACTACATTTAAGACCATAACCTTAAATCCCAAGGAATATAAGGACTACGAAATAACCGATATGTTTATCAATTATTTAGAAGAGTTAATTCACGAAGCTCCAGAGTTTTATCTTTGGACACATAAACGATGGAAACACAGAGACAATGTCCCTAAAGAGTTTCAATAAGCCTAATTAAAACTCGAACCAACTATCTTGTAATGGGGTAATAGCTTCCGCATTGTGAATATATTTCCCGTCAACAGAACTATATTCTTTTACCCATTCTTTATAATTTTTGGACAAGGAAATAATACTATCACAAACATATTTTATTTCTTCGTTTGTTGTTGTTGGATGTATAGAAAATCTAACCCAACCTGGTTTATATTCACAGGTTCCGTCTACTAATTTTCCAATAATTTCATCCGATTTTTGATGGCTAATTTTTAAAAGATGATGGCCATAAGTACCAGCACAACTACATCCTCCTCTAGATTGAATTCCAAATCGGTCGTTTAATATCTTTACTGCTAACTCGTGATGTAAATTGCCAATTAATATGGAAATTACTCCTAATCTATGTTCATGATGTCCGGCAAGGATAGAAATTTCTGAATGGGCATTTAGTCTTTCAAAAATATAAGAAACCAATTCTTCTTCCCTTTTCATCATATTCTCAACCCCCATTTTTTCTTTTAACTTAACTGCTAAAGAGGTTTTTATAACTTGAAGAAATCCTGGTGTTCCACCATCTTCTCGATCTTCTATATTATCCAAAAATTTATGATCTCCCCAAGGAGTTGTCCAACTAACTGTCCCTCCTCCTGGACAATCGGGCACTAAATTATGATACATTTCTTTATTAAAAATAAGCACACCATTGGTTCCGGGTCCTCCTAAAAATTTATGTGGCGAAAAGAAAATCGCATCTAAATAGGCTTCAGGATCTTCAGGATGCATATCTATGGCTACATAAGGAGCAGAACAGGCAAAATCAACAAAACACAATCCGTCGTTTTGATGCATTATTTTCGCTACTTCATGATAAGGGGTAGTAATTCCGGTTACGTTTGAGCAGGAAGTTATCGATGCAATTTTTATTGGTGTATCTTTATACTCTTCAACCAATTGTTTTAGGTTTTCAAGACAAAACAAACCCTCATCATTACTAGGAACCACAACTACTTTTGCAATCGTTTCTAACCAAGAAGTTTGATTACTATGATGTTCCATATGGGAGATAAATATAATAGGACGTTCTTTCTCTGGTACTGTAATATAATCACTAAATTTTTCAGGAATTTTTAACCCTAAAATCCTCTGAAATTTATTAACTGCTCCTGTCATCCCTGTACCACAAGGCAAAAACACATCATTTTCAAGGTCGGCATTTACATGTTCTTTAATAATCTTTCTCGCTTTATGATAAGCAAGAGTCATTACCGTCCCACTTACCGTAGTTTCGGTATGGGTATTGGCAACAAAAGGACCAAAATCAAGCATCATCTTTTCTTCAATAGGCTGATAAAGCCTTCCGCTAGCAGTCCAGTCCACATAGACTATTTTTTCTGTTCCATTAGGAGATTCAAAAGTTTGATTTATCCCTAATATATTTTTCCTGAAAGCATTAAAATAAGTCTCCAGTTCTGTGTTTTTTATTTCGGATTGTGAAGCCATATATCAATTATAAATTTGCAATCGTTTTAATTTCATTAATAAACCTATCGGCTAAATTATCTGCCTCCTCTTGAGATAAAGCTTCAGTATAAATTCTAATAATAGGCTCTGTATTCGATTTTCTTAAATGCACCCAGTTTTCAGTAAAATCTATTTTTATACCATCGATGGTATTAATTTCTTCTGAAATGTACTTGTTTTTCATTTCAATTAAAATGGCATCTACATCCAGTTGTGGTGTTAATTGAATTTTCTTCTTACTCATATAATAAGCAGGATATTTTTTCCGAAGATGACTAACAGAATTGTTTTGATCTGCCAAAAAACTTAAAAATAAAGCAATTCCTACCAGACTATCTCTTCCATAATGCAGTTCTGGATATATAATTCCTCCATTACCTTCTCCACCTATAATAGCATTAGATTCTTTCATTAAGTTAACCACATTCACTTCTCCTACAGCACTGGCAGTATAAGTTCCTTTATGTTTTTGAGTCACATCTCTTAAAGCTCTAGACGAAGACATATTAGAAACTGTATTTCCTGGAGTGTTTTGTAATACATAATCCGCTACTGCAACTAGGGTATATTCTTCTCCAAACATTTCTCCATTTTCATCTACAAAAGCCAATCTATCTACATCTGGATCTACAACAATTCCGAAGTCTGCACGCTCAGAAACTACCTTTTCCATTAAATCTCCCAAATGTTCTTTTAAAGGCTCTGGATTATGCGGAAAATGACCAGTTGGTTCGCAAAACAATTTCACAGGATGTACTCCTAAAGCTTCTAATAATAAAGGAACCGCTATTCCTCCAGTAGAATTTACTCCATCTACTACTACTTTAAATTTAGCTTCCTTAATAGCATTTACATTCACTAATGGAAGATCTAAAATTTCATCTATATGCAAGTCGATATATGCATCGTTTGTCGTTATTTTTCCCAAAGCATCTACTTCAGAAAAACTTATGGAATCTCCTTCTGCTAAGTTAAGTATTTCTTGTCCTGCTTCAGCATCAAGAAACTCCCCTTTATGATTGAGTAATTTTAATGCATTCCATTGTTTTGGGTTATGACTTGCAGTTAATATAATTCCTCCATCTGCATGCTCCATCGTTACTGCAACCTCAACAGTAGGTGTTGTAGAAAGGTCTAAATCCACTACATGGATTCCTAAACCTACTAGAGTATTCATAACCAATTGTTGGATCATCTCTCCAGAAATTCTAGCATCTCTACCAACAACTACTTTATAATTTGTCTTTTCTCTTTGGTTTTTTACCCAAGTTCCATAAGCTGCTGCATATTTTACGGCATCGATTGGAGTTAAATTATCTCCTTGAAATCCCCCTATTGTGCCTCTTATTCCAGAAATGGACTTAATTAAAGTCATATTTTTATCAATTTTTGACAAATATACTTTTTTATTTCACCTATTTTGTAAATTGTACGGAATGATTTTCTTTGATAAAAAAAGCTTTTCTTAGTAATATCAAAAGCAAGCATTTATTTTATTTTCAAGATCCTTTTACGATGTTAACTTTCTTTAATAATATATGAACTTTTTAGCGCACATTTATCTTTCTGGAGACAACAAAGAAGTTATAATTGGTAACTTTATTGCCGATGGTATTAAGGGAAGTGATTATAAAAAATTTCCATCTCAAATTCAAAAAGGAATCCTTTTACACAGAGGGATAGATAGCTTTACAGACCAACATACTATAGTAAGAAAAAGTACAGCAAGATTGCATGAAAATTATGGGCATTATAGTGGTGTTATCGTCGATATACTTTACGATCATTTTTTAGCTAAAAACTGGACAAACTACCACAAACAACCACTAGATGAATATGTCCAGGATTTTTACAAATTACTTAACTCAGAATACGACATACTTCCTTCTAGAATACAAATGATGATGCCATTTATGATTTCCAATAATTGGCTACTTAGTTATGCGACCATTCCTGGTATTGCTAAGATTTTAGAACAAATGAATCGACGTCTTAAAAACATATCCAATATGAATTTAGCAGTAGTAGAATTAGAACAATATTATACAGAATTCGAAGAGGAATTCACTTCATTTTTTGTCGAATTAAAAACTTTTTCAAACAATAAACTGATTCAATTAGAAACCCTATGAAAAAACTTATTTTCCTTGTCCTTACCTGTTTCTTTATTTCTTGCAATCAAGATATAAAGAAAACCGAATCTGATACTTCCTCCCCTATTTCAGAAATACAACAAGAAGTTAAAAAAAGCATCATAGCAGATAAAGCAATGGTTGTATCTGCTCGGGAAGAGACATCCAAAATAGGACTTGAAATATTAAAGAAAGGCGGAAATGCTTTTGACGCAATGATCGCCACCGAAATGGCACTTGCAGTAAGCTACCCTTATGCCGGAAATATAGCTGGTGGAGGCTTTATGGTATACCGTACACAACACGGAGAGCTTGGAGCTTTAGATTATAGAGAAAAGGCTCCAATAGCAGCTTCTAGAGACATGTATTTGGATGAAAATGGAGATTTTATTTCAGAAAAAAGTAAAGAAGGATCTTTAGCTGTTGGTGTCCCTGGTACTATCGCTGGTATTTTTGCAGTTCATGAAAAACTAGGATCTCTTCCTATTGAAGAAATATTAGCTCCAGTAATTGCATTAGCAACAAATGGCTATATCGTTACTCAAAAACAAGTAGATCGGCTAGAAAAGTATAAAGAACAGATTACTAGAGTTAATCAAGAAACCTCTATTTACAACCAATCCTATAAAAAAGGAGATACTATTGTAAACAAAGCCCTTGCAAATACCCTAAGTAAAATCTCTCAAAATGGAAGATCTGAATTTTATAATGGGAAAACTGGGGAAAAACTGGTGAATTACATACAATCTAAAGATGGGATTATTACTATGGAAGATTTAAAAGCTTATGAAGTGGAATGGCGCGAACCCATCGTTTTCACTTATAAAGACTTGAAGATTATTTCTATGTCACCCCCCTCTAGTGGTGGAATTTGCCTTGCACAAATATTAAAGTCCATAGAACCATTCCCTATAAAAAATTATGGTCATAATAGCATAAAAACAATACAAGTAATTACAGAAGCAGAACGAAGAGCATATGCAGATAGAAGTTTTTATTTAGGAGATCCAGATTTTGTAGACATCCCTGTCGATTCACTATTAGATAATAGGTATGTTACTGAAAGAATGAAGGATTTTACATTCGATAAAGCTACCTCTTCAGGTAGTTTGAGTTATGGAATTATTCCAGGTTTTGAAAGTTCCGAAACTACGCATTATTCTATCGTAGACCAATTTGGAAATGCTATTGCAGTAACCACTACACTTAACGGAGCTTATGGGTCCAAATTATATGCCAAAGACTTAGGATTTTTCCTAAACAATGAGATGGATGATTTTAGTTCAAAACCAGGAGAGCCTAATGTTTACGGTCTTGTAGGTGGAGAAGCAAACTCCATTCAACCCCAAAAAAGAATGTTAAGCTCTATGACTCCTACCATTGTTGAAAAAAATGGTGAATTTTGGATGACCCTAGGTACTCCTGGCGGTTCCACTATTATTACATCAGTATTGCAAACCATTTTAAATGTCTATGAATTTGATATGAATATGCAAGAAGCAGTAGATGCACCGAGATTTCATCATCAATGGCTTCCCGATGTTATACGCTTTGAGCCCAATTCATTCACGAAAGATTCTTTAAATTATCTTGAAGAAAAGGGATATATCATAGAAGAAAAAAATGCAACAGTTATCGGAAAGGTGGATGGAATTAGAGTTTTACCTAATGGAAAATTAGAAGGTGGAGCAGATCGTAGAGGAGACGATACAGCCGTAGGCTTTTAAATTCAACACTTAACAAAGCATTACACTTTATCGCAAAAAGCTGCGTTATATCGAATTGTAGTCTTTTTACTACATAAGACGTAGAAAAACCCTACTTTTGAACTGTAAACTATCAATAACCATTATTGGAATTAATACAAATTAGTTCCAATACTTTTTTTAAGGACCGGTATAAATGAGTAGGAAGCCTTTTTATAAGGATATGTATGCCCTAATCCCACTAATATTTAGTGGGCTTCTTTGCATTGCACTTATTTTTCTTCTTTGGCAAAAAACCAATACTAATCCAGATTTTACTGGGATACTTACCAATATTACAACCATATTTATAAGTATTAGTGGATTTCTTGCTGCTATTATTATGGTTTATTTAGCTTCCTCTGCTCTTGGCTTAAAAAACAATCGGATTACTGTAATTGATAGTTTAAGTAAGATTACTCAAAAAATGCACAATTTTAGGGAGATTATAAACTTATTGTTACAATCTAAAATGTGGTTGCCAGGACTAAAGGAATATATTGATGAAGAATTCTCGGGACTTAATTTCTTTGAGGTTAAAGAGTTTTATAAAGGAAAGTCTAAATTGGCTATAGAGTTTTTGCAAGAAAGTCATCATTATGGAGATACAGAAAACCTATACTTGGAATTAAAATCTCTTTTAATGACCAAACCTAAAGAAAGGAAAGTCCCAAAAAACATAAATTATCCCAATATTTATGATAAAGAAATAATTGAAAAATGGCTAGAACACAAATGTGGATCTGGGCTTTTATATTATTTTGGCTATAAATATGGAGTCTATAAAGAAACTTTAGATATAGAATCTGTTTACGAAAGGCACCAAGATAAAATTATGGCTTTGGCAAACTCTATAGATCCTGAAACCTTTGAAGATTCTTCATTCAATGAAGTATTCCTTTCAAAATTGGGAGATTATATGGCTAACGATATTATTCCAAAATTATATCAATTGCAAGATAATGTGGATACTCGAATGCCAAGGATTTTACTTTATTTATACAGTATCTTTCTGTTTCTAGTAGTGTCAGGAATTTTACTACCTCTATGTTTCCTCTTATTTAACTTACCTATTTTACTATTGATAATTAGTTATGCAACCGTAGTGAGTATCATCTTCTTTTTAGCTACTACTTTTTATCAGTTCTTAACTAAAGAAATCAATTCTTAAAGATCATTAAGCCTTTTAATTTTTATCCCAACTTTTTTTAGTTCGAATACGTTTATAAAGCTTTATACCCAACATTAATAATACGGAAACCCCAACGATTCCTACGATTCCAAAAATCCAACCAATAGAGTTTTTTAGTACCACAAGGAAGGTACAGGCAAAAAGAATTATGGTTGCAACTTCATTCCAAATCCTTAATGCAAATGAAGAATACTTTATATGTCCATCTTGAGTTTGTTGATACATTATTTGACAGGTCCAATGGTATAAAAATAATAGAACAACAAATCCAAGTTTAATTTGCATCCATCCAAAATTTAACCATTCAGGATTTATTACTAACATCCATACGGCAAATAATGTTGCTAAAACAGCAGAAGGCCAGGTAATGATGTACCATAACCTTTTAATCATTAATTGGTATTGACTTATTAAAATTTCTTTTGCTGGAGACTCCTTTTCTTCCGCTTCTTTAAAATAAATAAACAACCTAATTATGTAAAAAAGCCCTGCAAACCAAGTAGTAATAAAGATGATATGAAGCGACTTAATATATAAATATTCCATAATTAATAATTGTTTTTCCAATTATGTATCCAAGTTTCCAATACTTTCACCCAATCCTCATCTTCATTTAAACAGGGAATGGTATTAAATTCTTCTCCTCCACTTTCTAAAAAAGATTTTTTTGCTTCCATTGCAATTTCTTCTAAAGTCTCTAAACAATCTGCTACAAATGATGGAATAACTACACTTAATTTCCTTACCCCTTTCTTTGGTAAGTCTTTAATAACCACATCTGTAAATGGTTGTATCCAAGGATCTTTACCTAAACGAGATTGAAAAGACACACTATACTCTTCTTCTTTTAAACCGAGTTTTTCAACCACTAATTTTGTGGTTTCATAACATTGGTGTCGATAACAAAATTCATGAGCTGGAGAAGGTGTATTACAACAGGTTCC